>JALYOU010000308.1 GCA_030856725.1 Pseudomonadota bacterium | reverse complement strand
GCCCGCCAACGCGTCCTTGTAATTGACGGACGAGTAAGCCGTCTTGATGACCACTTCGCCTTGGTTGAGGTCGTCCAGCGAAATGCTTTCGATACCGCTGCGATAGCCGGCCGCGTCACTGTGGATGCGGAAGGCTCTGAACATGCTCATGAAGTGGCCTCGCAACGCGCCTGCACGAGCAGGCGCGGATCGGGTGTGGTGGGAGATTGTGGTATCGCCTGTCGCCCCCAAAACGCTGAGCAGGTGACGGCATCGATTGTTTCCACCAAGGTGCAAAACGAGTCCGGTACGTAAGTGCGGATTGCTTTGGTCACGTCTCGTGAATATCCATGTCCTCGGGCACCCCGGCACGGAACAATATGCTGGTACACCGATTTGGTCTCATTTTCTCGCGTCACTGACAGGGTCAACGTGGGGATGTCGGTCACGTCGACTCGCACCATCTCGCCACTTTCATCGCGGAATGGTTCAAGTTCGTATCTGGGTTTCAGCTTCCAGAATCCGCTTTGCTCGATCATCTGCACCACCAGCACATGTTCGTTTTGGGTCAGTTGACGCTCGCGGACAAAACGGGGTACAGGATGTGGAGTGAACCGGTCGCGGCGGTCTAGGCCATCGAAAAGGACACGGCCGTCCCCCGACACTGTGACCACATAGCTAGGGCACGGCCCGTAGCAAGGCGTGCGTTCAAGACGGATCGTGTAGTCGGGCAGATGAATCGCCTCGACCTTGCGGGATTGGATGACCGGGGCCGAGGGTGGTTCGGGTCTATGGAACCCAAGGATACTCAGCCAAAGGGCTGCACCAAGGCTAATGACCAGCAACATGCAGATGGCAACAATGTTGCGACGGGAAAGCCTGCTATTGCGTGCGCCCATTGGTTTGATTGATGGCGGGGAAACGCAAGCCTAACGCAACCCGTTGCGTTGCTTTGCGTCGAGCCACTTCGATGCTACCTCCGGCTGATAGTCATTCATCCATGCCAGCATCGTCGGGATGTCATCCCCATGCCAGAGGTCGGCGCGCTGTTCGGCATGGAGGAAACGTTCCTCGACCATGCGATCCATCATGGCGATCAACGGCGTGTAGAAGCCATCGACATCGAGAAACGCGCAAGGCTTGTCGCCAAGTCCAAGTTGCCGCCAGGTCAGCATCTCGAACATCTCGTCGAGCGTGCCAAAGCCGCCGGGTAGGGCGATGAAACCGTCGGACAGATCGAACATGCGCGCCTTGCGTTCGTGCATCGAGCTAACGATTTCAAGCTGGGTCACGCCGCGGTGCGCGACTTCCCTATCGACCAGTTGCTGCGGAATGACGCCGGTTACCTCGCCGCCGCCTCCAAGCACCGCATCGGCGACTATGCCCATCAGGCCGACGTTGCCGCCGCCGTAGACCAGACGGATGTTCTGTCGCGCGAGTTCGCTGCCGAGCGCGATTGCGCGTTCGGCATAGATCGGCTTGCTGCCTGCGTTGGAACCGCAGTAGACGCAGACTGATTTCATGGTGCGCTGCGCGTCAGTAACCACTGCACCAGCGAGACGCCGGCGAAGCCAGTCACGGCGGCGGCGGCGAATGCCGCCCCTATGTTCCAGCCCTGACGCAGCGACAAAGCCAACACTATGAAGAACGGAAGGCTGCCCAGCACGAACCAGAAGATGCTCATCGACAAATCTGCAACCTGGCCAGTGTCGCGCGTATCGGCGTACAGCCAAGTCAGCACCAGCAGCGAGGTCAACGGCAGCGATGCCACCAGTGCGCCCATCCAGCCGCTGCGTTTTGCAACGGCGGACGCGACCATCACCACGGCGACCGTGATGAGCAGCTTGAGCAGGAACTGCAGGCTCACTGGCGGTCGAACTCAGTTCGCTTTGTGGATTGCGCGCTTGTCAACGGCCAGCGCCGCTTCATGCACCACTTCCGACAACGCGGGATGCGCGTGGCAGATGCGGGCGAGGTCGTCGGCAGAACCGTTGAATTCCATCGCGACGACGCACTCGTGCACGAGTTCCGACACGACTGGGCCGCACAGGTGTACGCCAAGGATGCGATCGGTTTCCGCGTGCGCGATGATTTTCACCAGACCCGCCGGTTCCGCCATGGCCACCGCGCGGCCATTGGCAGCGAAAGGGAAGCTGCCGGTCTTGTACGGAGTGCCTTCGGCCTTGACCTGCTGTTCGGTCTTGCCCACCCATGCGATTTCCGGTTCGGTGTATATCACCCACGGCACCGTGTCGAGGTTGACGTGACCCGGCAGGCCGGCGATGAGTTCGGCGACGGCGATGCCTTCCTCGCTCGCCTTATGCGCAAGCATCGGGCCGCGCACGCAGTCACCGATCGCCCACACACCATTGACGCCGGTGTGGTTGTGTTCGTCGACTTCGATGCGGCCACGATCGTCGAGTTTCACCGGCGAACCTTCTGCCAGCAGACCCTTGGTCGCGGCCTTGCGGCCGACTGATACCAGCATCTTGTCGAAGACCAGTGTGTCTTCCTTGCCGTCTGCGCCTGCGAAAGTGACGTGCACCCCGTCTTTCTTGATCTCGGTCTTGCCGACCTTGGTGTTGAGGCGGATGTCCAGGCCCTGTTTCTTGAATTCCTTGGCAGCAGCCTTGGCGATGTCGGTATCGGCTGCAGCGAGGAAGTCTGGCAGCGCTTCGAGGATGACGACTTCGGAACCCAGACGTTTCCACACACTGCCGAGTTCCAGACCGATCACCCCAGCACCGATCACGCCGAGACGCTTCGGCGTCGCAGCGAAATCGAGCGCGCCGACGTTGTCGACGATTTTGTCGCCATCGAACTTCGCGAACGGTAGTTCGATCGAATCCGAACCGGTGGCGAGAATCACGTTGGTCGCCTTGAGTTCAATTTCGCTGCCGTCGTGTTGTTTCACTTTCACCACGTTGCCGTCATGCAGCGTGCCGAACCCTGCGTACGACGTGATCTTGTTCGCCTTGAACAGCATCGCCACGCCGCCCGTGAACTGCTTCACGATCTTGTCCTTGCGGCCGATCATGGTACCGACGTCGATTTTCGCGTCCTTGGTAGTAATGCCGTGGTCGGCGAAGACGTGCTGCAGATTGTGGAACTGGCGCGAGGAATCCAGTAGCGCCTTCGACGGAATGCAGCCCACGCGCAGGCAGGTGCCGCCTAGGGCGGGCTTGCCATCCTTGCCGAGTGCGGCATCGATGCAGGCGGTCTTCATGCCAAGTTGCGCTGCGCGGATGGCGGCGACGTAACCGCCGGGGCCGCCACCGATGACTACTACGTCGAATTGTTCCATCTAAAACTCCTTTGCCGATTTCCCTCCCGTTCAAGGGGGGCAGGGTGGGGATGAGGTTGTTTGAGGACGGATTCCCGGTCACGGACAGGAGCACCATCCCCGTCACGGCCTTCCCCTTGAAGGGGAAGGAGAAAATCACATGCCCAGCAACATCCGATGCGGATTTTCGAGCTGGGTCTTGATGTCGACCAGGAACAGCACCGCGTCCTTGCCGTCGATGATGCGGTGGTCGTAACTCAGCGCGATGTACATCATCGGCGCGGCGATCACCGCGCCGCCTTCGACGATGGCGCGCTCCTTGATGGTGTGCATGCCGAGGATCGCGCTCTGCGGCGGGTTGACGATCGGCGT
>JALYOU010000300.1 GCA_030856725.1 Pseudomonadota bacterium | reverse complement strand
GTTTGTCACTCATACCCATCTGGACCATGTCGGCGGTTTCGAGCGGTTATTCGTGGCCAATTGTTTTGATCGCGCGCGCGCGGGCATCACCCGCGTCTACGTGCCGGCCGCGATCGTGCCACTGCTGCACCAGCGTGTCGGCGATTACCCGAATGTCCTGGCAGAGGGGGGCGCCAATTTCTGGGATGCGTTTCATGTGATTCCGGTCGGCGAGGCCTTCTGGCACGGCGGTATGCGCATGGAAACATTTCCGGTGAGGCACCACTGGCCGCAGACGGCGTATGGCCTGCGCCTGCGCGGCAGTGTCGTGTGGACCGGCGACACGAGACCGATTCCAGACATGTTGGGCAAGCACGCCGACGACAACGAACTGATCGCGCACGATTGCGCGCTGCACGGCAATCCTTCTCACAGCGGCATCGACGATCTCGAACGCGAATATCCACGCGAACTGCTCGACCGCTGCGTGCTGTACCACTACGCCAGCGCGGCCGACGGCGAAACCTTGTCGCAGCGCGGCTATCGCGTCGCGCAACATGGCGACCGCATCGTGTTGCAAGCGCCCACCGCGCCGCAGACCGATGGCGCGCATCAACAGGAAC
Source organism: Pseudomonadota bacterium (assembly GCA_030856725.1). Taxonomy (GTDB): domain Bacteria; phylum Pseudomonadota; class Gammaproteobacteria; order Xanthomonadales; family Xanthomonadaceae; genus JALYOU01. The sequence goes on along the minus strand of JALYOU010000300.1, from coordinate 2,614 downwards.
CGGCATCGCCATGAACGCCGTGTTGCGCGACGTTACATTGCCGCTGGACGCACTCGGCCGCCCGCTCCGCGACCTGCGGCTGTCTGTGATCGAAGCCTGCAACTTCCGCTGCCCGTATTGCATGCCGGCCGATCGCATCACGGACGATCATGGCCTCGACGCAGGCTCGCGGATGGATTTCGACGAGATCGAAACGCTGGTGCGCGGTTTCGTGCAGGTCGGCGTGAGCAAGGTTCGACTGACCGGTGGAGAGCCGCTGCTGCGCAAGCGACTGCCCGACCTGGTGCGGAGGCTGGCCGCGATTCCCGGCATCGACGATCTGGCACTGACCACCAATGGTTCGCTGCTGGCGCGGCATGCGCAGGCGTTGCGCAATGCAGGTTTGACCCGGTTGACGGTGAGCCTGGATGCACTCGACTCCGCGCTGTTCCGGCAACTCTCCGGCGGGCGTGGCGATGTCGCGGACGTGCTCGCAGGCATTGCAGCAGCGGAGGCTGCAGGATTCGAATCGCTCAAGATCAATTGCGTCGTGCAGCGCGGCGTCAACGAAGATCAGGTCGTACCCCTGATCGAGCATTTTCGCGGCACCGGCCATGTCCTGCGATTCATCGAGTACATGGATGTGGGGACCTGCAATGGCTGGGACGCCACGCGCGTGGTTCCGTCGCCTGAATTGCGCGACCGCATCCATGCGCACCGCCCGCTGCGCGCGTTGCAGGCAAACTATCGCGGCGAAGTCGCATCGCGTTATGGCTTCGTCGATGGCAGTGGCGAAATCGGTTTCGTATCGTCGATCAGCGCGCCGTTCTGCGGCGACTGTCACCGTGCGCGCGTGTCGGCGGACGGGAAGCTCTACACCTGCCTGTTTGCAAGCGAGGGCCGTGACCTGCGACCGGCATTGCAGAACGGCGATCTGGCATTGTCAGGACATCTTGCGGATGTCTGGATGCGTCGCGGCGATCGTTACAGTGAGTTGCGCGGAGTCGGAAAGCAATCGCGCAAGCACGTCGAGATGTTCCTCGTCGGTGGTTGAGTTCGTCCCGCATGCACGGAAATGACGGCAAGAGACATGCATAAAAAAACAGCCAGGACATTGACCCACATCGACCCATCCGGTCGTCCCGCCATGGTCGATGTATCGGATAAGATGATTTCCGCCCGCACAGCCATCGCCGAATGTCGCGTGCGTTTTCCGCCCGCCGTGGCCGGCGCGTTGCACGCGAACGGATTGCGGAGCGGCAAAGGCGGCATTGTCGATACCGCGATCATCGCCGGCACCATGGCCGTCAAGCGTACGCACGAGCTGATCCCGTTCTGCCATCCGCTGCCGATCGATGACTGCAGCTTGCAGATCGAATGGAAAGATCAGACATCGCTCCGTATCCAATGTACGGTTAAAACCACGCATCGCACGGGCGTGGAAATGGAAGCACTGACCGGCGCAACCGTGGCGGCGCTGACGGTCTATGACATGTGCAAGGCGCTGTCGCACGCGATCGTCATTGGCCCGGCGAAATTGCTGGGAAAGCGCGGTGGCAAACGCGACTTCGGGGATGCGGAATGACGACGGTGACGGTGCTGTACTTCGCAAGTCTGCGCGATGCGGCGGACGTTTCGTCCGAAGTTGTCGAGACGGATGCGGGCGACCTGCGCGCGTTGTATGGCGAACTACAATCGCGACACGGCTTCCCGTTGGCCGTCGAGCGCCTGCGGGTTGCGGTGGATGGCGGGTTTACCGGTTGGGACGAGGCGATTCGAGGCGGCAGTGAAGTTGCTTTCATCCCACCGGTTTCCGGGGGCTAATTTATCACCTGTCATTCTTCAACGACATCAAATCATGAAACGCTTCATTCTTTCCGAGATCACCCTCGACATCACCTCTTTGCGCGCTCACTTACTGCGCGACAGCGCAGGCGCCTACGCAAGCTTTGAAGGCTGGGTACGCGACCATCACGACGGCCGCGCCGTCAGCGGCCTGCGCTACGAAGCCTATGTCGCGCTGGCGGAAGCCGAAGGCGAGCGCACCCTGGAAGAAGCCATCGCGAAATTCGCCATCGCCGATGCCCGCTGCATGCACCGCACCGGCGACCTCGCAATCGGTGACATGGCCGTATGGGTCGGCGTTAGCGCGGCGCACCGCGACGCCGCTTTCGACGCATGCCGTTTCATCATCGACGAAATCAAATCACGCGTACCAATCTGGAAACACGAGCGTTACGCCGATGGCGACAAAGAGTGGCTGCATCCGCGCTGACACATCTTGTGTTGCCCTGAAATCGAGTCCCGCCGTCGCGGGTGACAGCAACGATTGGCGATGTACGCCGCGTTGTGGAGATCCACTTAGAGGTATCCGTAGGAAAAGCCCCCTTGGTAAGGGGGCGCCCCGAAGGGGCAGGGATCGGAAGCACATCGCCGGGGCCCAAGATTTGCTACGCAAATCTTGGGATTTCTGTGCGAAGCACAGAAATGGCGATGGCCCCGCCAACCGACCTCGGCACCCGCGTCGATCAATACCGTTGCTGCCTTCCGGCCCTGGCGGAGTTTTCGATCTAGCGTCGCGAGGGGCCGACGGGGCCACCATAGAGACTGCGCGATACACGGCGCGATGAAGCTG
>JALYOU010000208.1 GCA_030856725.1 Pseudomonadota bacterium | reverse complement strand
CGTGACATTCAACCATTGCAGTGCAACACCGCGGCCTTCGTCCCGGTACAGCAGCAGATCCTGTTCCACCGGCAATGCGACCAGCGCGTATTCCATTTCCCCAGCAACGAAACGACCGATGAAACCGGGCTCGGTCAGGTCGAAGAAGCCGAAGTTGTAGGAGAGCGGCGGGCCGCGTTGCGGATCATCGACGACGATGGCGTTATGGCCGAAGCGCTCCCAGAAGATTTCGCCGGGCTGCATCGTCATGACGCCGATGCGTGGAGTGGCGAATGCGGGGAAATTCATAGCCACCAAGATCAGCAGCAACGTCCGCAGCAGTAATTTGGAAAGCAGGAACGAAGAGCGTTGCGTTTGTCCCCCCTTCACCCGCGAGCACTGGCATCGCCAGTGCTCGCGGGTGAAGCCGCTCCTACCTAAAGGCAATTGCACCATCGGCGATTCAATCAAGGCGCTACTCGCCATGTACGCCCACATGGAACGCATGCACGCGTCGTGCATCGGCGCGCGCGACGCGGAACGTGAAGCGGGTCAGCGTGAGCTCTTCGCCGGATTCGGGCAGGTGCCCGATGGCGGACGTCACCAGGCCACCAATCGTGTCGTATTCGTCATCATCGAAATCCGACCCGAAGCGTTCGTTGAAATCGGAAATCGGCGTCAGCGCATCGACCACATACTGGCCGTCAGCCTGCGCCGCGATCTGTGCGGTCAGGTCTTCGGCCTCGTCGTGTTCGTCGTCGATCTCGCCGACGATCTGTTCCAGTACATCCTCGATCGTCACCAACCCAGCGACGCCGCCGTACTCATCGATCACGATCGCCATGTGATTGCGCGTCTGCCGGAACTCACGCAGCAGTACGTTGAGGCGCTTGGATTCCGGAATCAGCACTGCGGGCCGCAGCAGTTCGTGCACCGTGGCCGGGCCGTTGTCGGCCACAACACCACGCAGCAAGTCCTTCGCCAGCAGGATGCCGAGGATTTCGTCCTTGTCGTCGCCATGCACCGGGAAGCGCGAGTGGCCGGATTCGACCACCTGTTTCATCAGGTCAAGTAGTTTCGCTTCGGCCGGCAGCGCGATCATCTGCGAACGCGGGATCATCACGTCGCCGACGCTGAGGTCGGATACGGCGATGGCGCCTTCCATCATGCGCAGGGTGTCGGCCGCGATCAGGCCTTCGGACTGCGCATCACGCAGCGACTCGACCAAGTCTTCGCGGGTGGCCGGCTCGCCTGAGAGGGCGGAACTGATGCGTTCCAGCCAGCTGCGCCGTTTTTCTGGAATGTCCGGCGAGGGGGTACTGTCGGGGTCGTCTGACATCGTGTCGAAAGCGAGGCTCCGGACGTGGAGCGACTAGGCAAGTCTAGCGTGGATGCGTGATGGAATGCTTTACAAGCCAATCGCATCCTGCGGTCGCGCCTGCGAGAAAACTGTCAGCTCAGGACATGGTAGGGATCGGCGATGCCCAGTCCCGCCAGGATCTCGCGCTCCAGCTGCTCCATGCATTCGGCCTCGCGGTTGTCGTTGTGGTCCCAGCCGAGCAGGTGCAAAGCGCCATGCACGGTCATGTGCGCGTAGTGGGCGGTCAGCAGTTTTTTCTGCTCGCGCGCTTCCTTCGCTATCACTGGCGCGCACAGCACGACGTCGCCGAGCAGCGGCATCTTGATGTTCTCAGGCAGGCCTTCCGGCAAATCCGCCGGAAAGCTCAGCACGTTGGTGGCGCCGTCCTTGCCGCGATAGTGGCGGTTGAGCGCGCGACCTTCCTTGCTGCCGACGATCCGTATGGCGAGGTCCGCTTCGCGGATGCGGCCTTCGAGCGCGGCCGCGACCCAGCGCCGGAAACTCACCGCCGCAGGCAGGCCCGCACGCGGCAACGCATAGCTGACCGAGACATCGAGACGGACTGGACCACGCGTCATGCCGCGATCTTACGCCGGACCCGTTTCGGTGTCTTTCGCGTCGCGCGCTTCGTAGGCATTGACGATGCGCGGCACCAGCGGATGCCGCACGACATCGCGCGAGGTGAAAAAGGTGAAGCTGATGCCTTCCACGCCATGCAGCACATCGAGCGCGTCCTTGAGCCCTGATTTCTGGTGCTTCGGCAGGTCGACCTGTGTCAGATCGCCGGTGACGACCGCGGTGCTGCCGAAGCCGATGCGGGTCAGGAACATCTTCATCTGTTCGATGGTGGTGTTCTGCGCCTCGTCGAGGATCACGTAGGCGTCGTTGAGCGTGCGGCCGCGCATGTAGGCCAGCGGCGCGATCTCAATGACGTTCTTTTCCAGCAGCTTGAGGACTTTCTCGACGCCGAGCATTTCATACAGCGCGTCGTACAGCGGCCGCAGGTAAGGATCGACTTTCTGCGAGAGATCGCCTGGGAGGAACCCGAGTTTTTCGCCCGCTTCCACCGCCGGCCGCACCAGGATCAGGCGCTGCACGCGCGATTCGTTGAGCGCTTCGACTGCACTCGCCACTGCAAGGAAAGTCTTTCCGGTGCCGGCGGGGCCGATGCCGAGATTGATGTCGTTGGTCGCTATGGCATGCAGGTATTTGACCTGGTTCGGCCCGCGTCCACGCACGGTGCCGCGCTTGACCTTGATGACCACGTCCT
>JALYOU010000206.1 GCA_030856725.1 Pseudomonadota bacterium | reverse complement strand
GGCTTCAGCCGCGAGCTCTGTACGTATGAGTACCCGGCACAAGAGCTCGCGGCTGAAGCCGCTCCTACGAAAGGCGGATGGTCCTGGCATCCGGCCGGTCACCGTGACGCCTCGCCACGCTTGACCGTCACTTCCCCGGTCAACCAAGCCACATCGATATTCCAAGCGGCACGTTCCACTTTCAGCTGCACGCGGCCGCCGGTGGACGCGCCATCGGCGAAAAACAGGATCGCGCCCTCGCCCGCGCGTTCCTGGATGTCGCGCGCGCCGGTGAAGACGACGCCGAGTTTTTCCGGAATGTCGCCATCGCGCCCGTTCGGCGCCTGCCAGACATGCGCGCGAGGATCGATCAGGAATTTCTGCGGTTGCCCGGTGGCGATCGCCTGCGTCCGCGTGTAGCGCAGGTTCGCCGCGATCTGCTTGGCGCTGGATTGCAGTCGCATGCGGTCGATGCCGCCGGTCAGCACCGCCGCGGCGAGCAGGCTGGCGGCAGCGATGATCGCCATCACCAGCAGCATTTCCAACAGCGAGAAACCCGATGTCTTTTTCATGCGTGGAGCACGGATGGCGACGCAATCAATCATCGAATTCATTGCCTCCCTGTCCGTACGTGACATGCGCTTGTAGCAGCGTCGCAGGTGGGCCTCGGCTCACCGCTTTTTCATTACGGCGCCGCGTTCGTCACGAGGCCGTTTTCACCAAGATTGTCGCGATGGTGGGCCAATGCCCCTGCCTGGACTCGTCTTATTCGTACCTGATATCCGCATCGACGCTCTCGCCGCCCGCCTGTCCGTCCTTGCCCAGGATGGTCAGGTCGAAGGCACCGGATTCGCCCGGCATGCGGTAGTCGATCTCACGACCCCACGGGTCTTTCAATTCGGATGCCTTGGCATACGGCCCCAGCCAGCCGGACGCATCACCGGGCACGGTGACAAGCGCATCGAGCGCGCTCGGCAAGCTGCCGGTGTCCATTTCGTACTGCTGCACTTTCTGCGCAAGTGTCTCCACCTGCGCCTTTGCCAGATTCACCTTGGCACGATCGCCACCGCCCAGAATCTGCGTGGCCGCGAACGCGACGATGCCGCCGATCAGCACGGTGACGATGATGATTTCGATCAGGCTGAAACCGCGCTGCGAAGAACGGGAGGGAAGGCGCGGCATGTTGCGGGTACGTGTCATTGACTTGTCCTGTGCGAAGCGGATGTGCTGATTCTGTCTGTTTTCAAAGCTGGGTGGAGCACACGATTGCCATCCATGGCGCGACTCAACGAGCTTCGGAACGCCCGGCCCGGCCATCCGTGGCCGGGCGTTCGCCGATGCGCGAGGCATGCCTCGCAAACGCATCGGCTCACCCGATCGAATTGGTAAGCCCGTAAATCGGGATCAGCACCGCAAGGATCACGACACCGACGACGCCCGCCAACAACACCGTCACCGCCGGCACCAGCGCCGCGAGCATGCGGTCCAATGCCTGCCCTGTTTCCTGGTCGAATGTGTCGGCGGTCTTCAGCAGCATGGTGTCGAGCGCGCCTGACTCCTCGCCGACTTGGATCATCTGCAACGCCAGCCGCGGAAAACGTTTGCTCTTGGCCAGCGCCGCCGACAAGCCGACGCCGTTCTTCACATCGTCGCTGGCGGCTTCGACATCGGCCGACAGCGCGCGGTTCCCCAATACGTTCCTGCCGATGCCCAGCGCGGTCAGCAGCGGCACGCCGTTCTTCAGCAAGGTGCCGAGCGTACGCATGAGGCGGGCGGTTTCGAGCTTGGCTACAAGGGCGCCGGCGAATTTCTGGCGTAACAACCATTCATCGAAGCGGGCCCTGAACGCCGGATCGCGCAGCTCGCGATCGAACCACCACGCCGCCAGCGCCGGGATCACGATCAGCACGATCCACCAACTGCGCACGAACAGCCCGATGGCCAGCACGAGCTGCGTGAACCACGGCAATTCCGCGTCGAGGCTTTCGTACATGGTCGCGAACTGCGGCACCACGAAGCCGAGCAGGAACAGCAGCGACAGACCGACGATGGTCAGCAGGATCGCCGGATAGATCAGCGCGTTGATGACGCGGCCTTTCAACGCGGCGCTGCGTTCGAGGTAATCCGCCAACCGCTGCAACGTCTCATGCAACGTGCCGCCGGCCTCGCCCGCGCGCACCATGTTGATGTACAGGCGCGAGAACATGCCGTGCTGGCGTTCCAGCGCCGCCGACAGCGACGTGCCGCCGCGCACCGCATCGCGCACATCGGTGATGGTGCGCTTGGCGACTTCGTCTTCGGGCAATTCGAGAAGAATGCTCAACGCGCGATCAAGCGGTTGTCCCGCGCCAAGCAGCGTCGCCAGCTGCTGCGTGAACTGCACGAGCCGCGGGCCGGCAAAGGGTTTCGGTTTGAGCAGCGAACGCCACGTCGATTCACCGCCGCCTTCGCTGGCGAGCTTGGCCTCGACTGGCAAATGGCCCTGTTCCTGCAGGCGCAGCACCACTTCGCCGTCGGTCGCGGCATCCATTTGGCCATCGAGCATTTCGCCGCGGGAGTTGAGGGCTTTGTAGCGGTAAAGGGGCATGTGGTCTCGGGTAATGAATCAGAAATCAGGTGACGAGCTAAAAGCTCGACGACGGCAACGACTCTTAAGCGTCCTCCGTCACCCGCAACACTTCCTCAATCGTCGTCACGCCCATCAACGCTTTGCCGATGCCGTCCTCGTACATGGTCTGCATGCCCGCCTGCCGCGCAAGTTGTTCAAGCTCGCCCATGCCCGCATGGCGCATCACTGCACGGCGCAACTCGTCATTCATCACCAAAAATTCCATGATCGTGGTGCGGCCGAGATAACCCGTAGGCGCGATCGATGAACCACGCGGACGGTACAGGAAAATCTCGCCGTCCGGCTGGTAACGCCGCAACGCAAACTTCTCGATTTCCTCCGGCGACGCCGCGTATTTTTCCGCATGCGTCGGCTCCAGCCGGCGCACCAGGCGCTGGGCAAGGATGCCGTTGATCGTGGAGGTCAGCAGGTAATCCTCGACGCCCATGTCCAGCATGCGGGTGATGCCGCCGGCGGCATTGTTGGTGTGCAGCGTGCTGAGCACCAGATGGCCGGTGAGCGCGGACTGGATCGCGATGCGCGCGGTCTCGAGGTCGCGCATTTCGCCGATCATGATGATGTCGGGATCCTGTCGCACGATGCTGC
>JALYOU010000182.1 GCA_030856725.1 Pseudomonadota bacterium | reverse complement strand
GATCACGATCTCGCGCTTGCTCTTGTTCAGTGCGACGGCCTGCAGGTGTTCCAACTGGGCCTGGGGCAACAGCGGCGCTACCTCGGGCCACAATGTGGCGCCGTCGATGAGTTCGATCCGTTGCCGGACGGCTTCCGGCTGCGCATCGGCAGCGAACTGGCCGGCAGTGATCATTTTCCCCGAGGCGGCATCGTGCAGCCGGATGCTGTCCCCAAGATCCTTGAGGTCGCGTGCAGCCAGATGGATCGCGGTCCCGTGCTTGCACGCCACGATGCAGCGTTCGCCCACGCGCTGCATCACGAAATACGCTTGGTCGCCATTGCCGAGCGGATGCTGGTCGATGCTGGTGTAACCGCGTTCCTTGAGCATCCGGGTTGCGAGCGCAGCGAAATCGCGCCAGCGCATGGCGGCCAGCGCGGCCAGACCCGCATCCATTTCTGCCTTGCGCCTCCGGAACTGGCGCAGGTAGGCGGTCGCAGCGAATCCGATAGCCAGAGCAGACGCGATTGCGAGCAGGATTGACGTCATTCAGCGGATTTCGATGGACAGCGAGCGCACATGATACGTCGCGTCGGGCTCATTTAAGAATGAAGAAATGCAGCCCTTGCCCTCGGGGAAGCAGGGTGCGCCCATGCGAATCACGATGTCGGCTTCTTCGCAGTCCTGCGCGCGACGGGTTTTTTCTTTGCTGCGACTTTGGCGGTTTTTTTCGTGGCTTTGCGAGGTGCGGAGGATGGGCTGGCGCTCTTGCGCGCGGCAGCTGCGCGGTTGGCCTTGCGCAGTTCCGCGTTCAACGCATCAACCCGATCCCGCAGGGCGGCCACATCATCGCGTCCCGGCACGCCGAGCCGTGTCAGTGTGCGTTGCACACGATCCTCGAATCCTTTTTCGAGCTTGTCCCAAGTGTCCGCCGCGCGTTCGCGGGTCTGCGACACACCTTTCTCGACGACATCGCGTACCGCTTCGGCGCGGCCGCCTGCAAGCCGGCGCGCGGACTGTTCCAGCGTCATGCCTTCTTTCACGAGCACCTCGAACAACTTGTTGCCCTCGGCCTGCGCGCGGCCCAGGGCACCCATGCCTGCGAGCCATATCTGCGACGCGGAATCGCTCAGGTTGCGGGTCAGGCGAGCGGTGTCGTCCTGCGCGCGGGTGCTGCCAGTCGTTTTATTTTTGGATTTCTTTGCCATTTCATGCTCCCGGTTCGATTTAGCGCGAATTGGTTCGCACGCCCGCTTTTTAAGCATCAACAAGCAACAACGTACGAAAGGAGGACCAGCGGATGTGTGTTGTAAACCACCTCGCACCTACTTGAAGCGTTCGTCCAGAACTCGCCGGATTTCCAGTTCGATCGGCCCCTTCATGGCTGCCAGCAGGAAGCCCAGTTTCGCGTTGATGCGCAGTTCCTTTGGTAGCAACTCGATCTTTCCATCCACGCCGGAACGGCTGAAGTGCAGGGTGTCGTCCTCGCCCCATTCGTAATCGAACGAAAACTTGTCGGAAAGTTTGCGCGCGAATTCGTCCATGGCCTTGCGTGCCTTGGCGCGGGGCATCGAGTGCGGGTGGCGGATATCGATCGTGGACATGCGGGGCTTCATCCAGATGTGTGCGGAGACATGCGCATTATGGTCGCGTGGTGGCTGTGACGATCCGGGCAAACGCGTTGTAACATTGGTGCGAGTGGATACCCTCAGCCTGCGATTCCCCAATCACGAGCACCCCGACATCCCGATCGGCATGGGCGTGCACGGTGTGGGCCGCGACCCGGACCATGATCGGGGCATTGCGCTGGTGGAGCCGCCGCACGCGCCGCTGGTGCAGTTCTGCGTGGACCGGCGCGGTGTCTGGTTGAACGTGCCCGAAGGCATGCGCGGCGTGCACGTCAACGGCCGACCCGTGCAGCGGATGGCAATGCTGCGCGCTGGCGATACGGTGCACGTCGAAGGCATCGAGGTGGCATTGGCCGGGGCGCCGGTCGATCGAGTGGTGCCGAAGGAACTGACAGCCACCCTGGCAGCAGATAGTGGTGACCAGCACGGCGGTGACGAGCCTGGCAGTGCCCAGCGCGTCGTGCTGCGCGGCGTCGGCGGCACACATCACGGGCGCTGCTTCACGCTCGAACAACCGCGCACCATCGGGCGACTGCGCGAATCCGATATCCGCATCGACGACCCCGCCGTGGCCGATCGGCATGCCCGGATCGAACTGCATGGCGACCGCGTGCTGCTGCGCGACCTGGGCTCGGCCGATGGCAGCGTGGTCAATGGCGATCGCGTGCGCGACGCGGTACTCGTCTCTGGGGATCAGATCGTGATCGATGGGCATCACCGCTTCGTGGTCGAAGCGCCGGGGATGCGCCGCCTGGATCGTGATCGCCGCTCCAATGATGAACTGGCACTCGATGCGCGCCAGCGGCAGGTAACCGGGGAAAGCCGGACGCCGCTGCAACGGTCAGTGCGACGCTTGCCGTTGTTGCTGGCGGCCGCAGCGCTGCTGGGCGCGGCGCTGAGCGCGTTGCTCTGGTTCACGCCAGCGTAGGGCAGCCATCAATTCGGATGCGCGGCAGCCTTTCGCAGGGCAGCATGCCTCGTCGCGCGTCTGGTCACTCCAAACCGTGCAGATCGCTCAGCTGATTCGGGCGCGATGCGAAATACGCGGAGAGGTCGGCGATTTCCTGATCGGTCAGGTTCTTTGCTTGGGCCGACATCAGCGCATGCTCGCGGCCACCACTGCGGTACATCTGCAACGCGTGCGCAAGGTAGTCGTGGTACTGGCCACCGAGTTTGGGGTAGGTCGGATCGAGCGGCACGTTGCCATCTTTGCCGTGGCAATCGATGCAGGTCTGCCCGGTGGCTTCGCTCTTGGCCAGCGCGCGCTTGGCGCCTGCGTCGAGATGGCCAGAGGGCAGGCCGGCCGATGACGATTTTCCTTCGGCATGTTCGTCGGCGGTGGCGTGTTCGTCGGCAGCCGCATGATCGTTCGCAGGCTCCGAGCCGGAGCAGGCGGCAAGCGCCAGGGCAGCAAACAGGGCGATGGCGGAGGCGTGGAAGCGAGTGTTGGTCACGGTGCGGCTCACTTCTGCTTCAACGTCGAGAGAAACATGGCGATGTCGGCGATGTCCTGGTCGGAAAAACTTTCGGATTGCGCCTGCATGGTCGGATGCTTGCGCGTGCCTTTCTTGTATTCGCCCAGGGCGATCACCAGGTATTCCTTCGACTGCCCGCCGATGCGCGGCACGCGGTAATTGGGATAGGCGTTGCGATAACCGGTGACGCCGTGGCATCCCTGGCAGGTATAGGTCCGCTGCTCGCCTGTTTTCGCATCGCCAGTCATCGGCGTGGAGGGGTCGGCAGCGAGCGCCGGCAGGCTGGACATCAGTAGCGCGGGCAGTAGGAGCGCGCGGTACGCGGCGATCGACAACGGTCGCATCAATGTCTTCTCGAAGGCTGGCAGGGAATGCGGTTCCGCATGGAATCGCGCGGCGCAGTATAACTTGCAGGTGCGATGTGGCGCAGCGACTGCTTGGGATCCGCATATCATTTCCGTATTCTTCTTCAAGCTACGGACGAGGGGAGTGCGGTGAAATTGCTGCTCTTCGTAGAAGCGGCTTCAGCCCCGAGCTTACCTTCAGTGCAAGAGCTCGCGACTGAAGCCACTCCCGCGAAAAGCGCCGAAATGCGTACGCCTGCGAGGGCTTGAGGAACGACGGGCGAGATGGCCGTCTGACAGTCACCGTGACCTTCGGCGCATGGTGCCTTTCACACCAGGTGATATATCTAGCTACAACACCCCGAGAGCCTGTCCCGATGCCTGTTTCTATAGTTTCCGATGGCCGCCTGCTGCCTGTCGCGCGTCCCTTCCTGATCGCCCTGATGCTGGGCATTGTGCTGGCGCTCGGCGCATGCAAACGCGGCGGCGAAGGCGATGCCGAGGCCAAGGAAGGCGAGAACAAGGCGCCTGAGGCGGTGCCGGTGGAAGTGGCCGCAGCCTCGCGGCGTCCCATCGCCGCCAGCTACACCGGCACGGCACCGCTGGAAGCCCGGGGCGAATCGCAGGTGGTGGCCAAGACTTCCGGCGTGGCCTTGCAGGTGATGGCCGAAGAAGGCCAGCAAGTGCGCGCCGGACAAACGCTGGTGCGACTCGATTCCGCGCGCGCCGCGTTGCAGGCGGCCCAGAGTTCCGCGCAGATGCGCAAGCTCGAAGCCAGCTATGCGCGCTCACGCCAACTTGCTTCGCAAAAGCTCATCAGCGCCAACGACATCGACCAGCTCAAGTTCGACCTCGAAAACGCGCGCGCCGTGAACCGCCTCGCCAACCTCGAACTGTCCTATGCCAACGTCACCGCGCCGATTTCCGGCGTGATCGCGCAACGCATGATCAAGCCCGGCAATTTCGTGCAGATCAACACGCCTATTTTCCGCATCGTCGATACGTCGAAACTGGAAGCCGTGCTCAACGTGCCCGAGCGCGAGATTGAAACGCTCAAGGCGGGCCTGGCGGTGAAACTGCAGGTGGACGCGCTGCCCGGCAAGACGTTCGAGGGCACCATCGATCGCGTCGCGCCGGTGGTGGATTCGGGCAGCGGCACCTTCCGTGTCATTACCGCGTTCGACGGCGGCGGTTTGCTACAGCCGGGCATGTTCGGCCGCATCCGCATCGACCACGACCAGCGTACCGATGCGCTGGTGATTCCGCGCGTTGCGTTGCTGGAAGGCGAAGGCGAGGCGGCAGTGTTTGCGGTACGCGATGGCAAGGCCGTGCGCACGCCGGTCAAGCTCGGCTACACCGATGGCGAATGGGCCGAAGTGCGATCAGGGCTGAAGGTGGGTGACCAGGTCGTTACCGCCGGCAAGACCGCGCTGCGTGATGGCGGGATTGTGCAGGTGCTGGGTCAAGCTGCAAAGACCGTCGCCAACAACAGTGCCACTGCGAAACCGGCGGACAGCAAGCAATGAGTTCGCCCCACGCGAATCCCGGCGTCCCTGGGATGGGCGGCGGCCTCGTCGAATTTTCCACCCGCCGCCGCGTGACGGTCGCGATGGTAACGATCACCTTCCTGCTGTTCGGCCTCATCGCGCTGCAGTCGCTGAAGGTCAACCTGCTGCCCGACCTCAGCTATCCGACATTGACCGTGCGTACCGAGTACACCGGCGCCGCGCCGGCGGAAATCGAGACGCTGGTGACCGAGCCGGTGGAAGAAGCCGTCGGCGTGGTCAAGGGCCTGCGCAAGTTGAAGTCGGTGTCGCGCACCGGGCAGAGCGACGTGGTGCTCGAGTTCACTTGGGGCACGGACATGGACAAGGCCAGCCTGGAAGTACGCGACAAGATGGAATCGCTGCCGCTGCCGCTCGAAGCCAAGCCGCCAGTGTTGCTGCGCTTCAATCCCTCCACCGCGCCAATCCTGCGCATCGCGCTGGCGCAGAAAAACGCGCCTGCCAGCGAAAGCGAAGCGCTGCGCGAACTCACCCGGATGCGCCGTTACGCAGACGAAGACCTCAAGAAGAAACTCGAACCGGTCGAAGGCGTGGCGGCGGTTAAGGTCGGCGGCGGCCTCGAAGACGAGGTGCAGGTTGATATCGACCAGCAGAAACTCGCGCAGCTTGGTTTGCCGATCGACACCGTCATCCAGCGTCTGCAGCAGGAGAACGTCAACATCTCCGGTGGCCGTCTCGAAGAAGGCTCGCAACGCTACCTCGTGCGCACGGTCAACCAGTTCGCAAACATCGATGAAATCCGCGACATGCTCGTCACCACACGCAGCGCAGGCGGCGGTTCCAGCGCCGCCGACGAAGTGGCGCGCGTTGCAGCAGCGTCCGGCGATGCCAGCGTAATGGCCGCGGCCGCGGGCGCGCAAAGCGCGAATGCATCCAGCACGACACCGGGCGGTGGCATGCCGATCCGCCTCAAGGACATTGCCGACGTGCGCCAGGGCTACAAGGAACGCGAAGCAATCATCCGCCTCGGCGGCCGCGAAGCCGTTGAACTCGCGATCTACAAGGAAGGCGACGCCAACACCGTCGCCACCGCCGATGCGATCGAACAACAACTCACCGAAATCCGCGAGCAGCTGCCGGCCGATGTCGAGCTCACCGTCATCGACGACCAGTCGCAGTTCATCCGTCACGCCATCAGCGACGTGAAGCTTGATGCCGTGATCGGCGGCGCGCTGGCAATCCTGATCATCTTCCTGTTCCTGCGCGATGGCTGGAGCACGTTTGTGGTCAGCCTGTCGCTGCCGGTGTCGATCGTGACGACGTTCTTTTTCATGGGCCAGCTGGACTTGAGCCTCAACGTGATGTCGCTGGGCGGGCTTGCGCTCGCAACGGGCCTTGTTGTTGATGACTCGATCGTGGTGCTCGAATCCATCGCCAAGGCGCGGGAAAGGGGCCTGAGCGTGTTGCAGGCCGCGATCACCGGCACGCGCGAAGTCAGCATGGCAGTGGTCGCATCGACGTTGACAACAGTCGCAGTATTCCTGCCGCTGGTGTTCGTCGAAGGCATCGCCGGCCAGTTGTTCCGCGACCAGGCATTGACGGTGGCGCTTGCAATCGCGATTTCGCTGGTAGTGTCGCTGACGTTGATTCCGATGCTGTCCTCGCTCAAAGGCCGCGCGCCGATGGCGTTCCCGGAAGAACCGGCGCACGCGCGCTGGGAGCCGCAGTCGCGCATGCAGAAACCAGTCGCGGCCACGGGACGCGGGGTCGGCTTCGCGTTGCGCACTCTCTTCTTTGGCATCGCCTGGGTGTTCGTGCGTCTGTGGCGCGG
>JALYOU010000097.1 GCA_030856725.1 Pseudomonadota bacterium | reverse complement strand
AGGACTCACGTCGAGTCCCGCATGCCTTGCCAACGTCTGCGATCCCACCGGCTCGCCATCACGGATGTAGCGCGCGATCAGCGTGCGCAGCAGTTGGCGCGCGCGGGGGTCAAGGGCGTTGTCGTCGTTGGAACGGTGGCGGGTCATGGAAGGGATATAAGCGCGGCGGCAACAAGGTGCAAGCGGCGGCTGCTTGGCTGCCTGCGCCCTACCCTTCACAATCTCCGCCAGATGCTCACCCACCTCGCCATCAAGGATTTCGCCGTCGTCCGCGCCGCCGAACTCGATTTCGGTCCCGGCCTGACCGTAATTTCCGGCGAAACCGGCGCGGGGAAGTCATTGCTGGTGGATGCGCTCGGGTTCCTCTCGGGCGTGCGCGCCGACAGCGGCATGGTGCGCCACGGCGCGGAACGGGCAGAACTGAGCGCGCAATTCGTGCTTGAAGACGCATCGGCCGCGCTCGCATGGCTGCGCGAACAGGACATGCTCGATGAAGGCCGCGACGACAGCGGCGAATGCCAGCTGCGCCGCACTTTGCGCGCCGATGGCGGATCCAAAGCCTGGATCAACGGTCGTGCGGTGACGCTGTCGCAACTTGGCGAACTGGCGGAGCTACTGGTGGAAATCCACGGCCAGCACCAGCATCAGGCCCTGCTTTCGCGCCCCGCGCAGCTGACCTTGCTCGATGCCTACGGCAGGCACGACGCCATGCAGGCTGCGGTGCGCGACCGCGCATCCGTCTGGAAGACGTTGCAGCGCGAGCGCGACATGCTCAGCAAACAAGGCGACGTGTCCGAACGCATCGCGTTGCTGGAACACCAGTTCGACGAATTGCAGCGCGAGACGCTGGAACCCGCCGCCATCGCCGACCTGGTCGCAACGCACCGTCGCCACGCCCATTCGGCTGCCTTGATCGCTGCGTGCAGCGCCGCTTTCCTGACGCTTGCAGGCGATGACGCGCCCGCGCTGACCACCCGGCTGCAACAGACACGCCATGACCTGCAGCGCGTGGCCGAGCATGAGCCGCGCTTGAACGAGATCGACGGCATGCTCGACTCGGCCGCGATCCAGCTGGACGAAGCCGTGACGTTGCTGGAACGCATTCGCGACGACCTTGATCTCGACCCCGTCCAACTGGAGGAACTGGAACGGCGACTGACACGCATCCATGAGCTGGTGCGCAAGCACCGCGTCACGCCGGATCAGCTTACGGTACGGCGTGAATCGATCGGTATCGAACTCGAAACGCTGCGAGGCGCAGGCGAGCGCGTGGTCAGTCTCGATGCGGACATCGCTGCTGCCGCCAAGACCTGGGTATCGGCGTCCACACAACTCAGCGATGCGCGCCGCAAGGCCGCGGCGTCCCTGTCGCAGTCGACCACGGCGTTGATCGGCGAACTCGGCATGGGCGGTGGCCGTTTCGAGATCGCGCTCGAACCCAACGATGGCGCACAGCCTGATCCCAATGGTGCCGAGCGCGTCGAATTCCTGGTCGCGGCCAATGTGGGACAACCGCCGCGCGCACTGCGCAAGGTGGCATCGGGCGGGGAGTTATCGCGCATCTCGCTGGCGATCGAAGTGGCTGCGCTGGGTTTGGATGCCGTGCCGACGATGGTGTTCGATGAAGTCGATTCGGGCATCGGCGGCGCGGTCGCCGAAATCGTGGGCCAGAAATTGCGTGCGCTCGGCGAGAAAAGGCAGGCGCTGTGCGTGACCCACCTGCCGCAGGTCGCTGCACAGGGACACGCGCACTACCGCGTCAGCAAGGCGGCCAGCCAGGGCGTCACGCAGAGCGCGATCGAACGCCTAGACGAAACTCAGCGCGCGGAGGAACTGGCGCGGATGCTGGGCGGTGTGGAAGTCAGCAAGGAAGCGCGCGCCGCTGCCAAACGACTGCTGCAGAACGCGGTGTAATTTCACACGCAACGCGTCTGCTCTTCGTCCCGAAGGGACTTCCTTCGGGCGTATGAGCGGCTTCAGCGGCGAGTTCTTGATTGCCACGGCCGCATCAGAAAACATCTCGCGGCTGAAGCCGCTCCTGCGAAGATCGAGATCAGCGTTTCTTGCGCACGTACAGCACCAGCGAGTGTTCCTCCAGCTGATAGCCATGCTTGGCGGCAATTTCCGCCTGCAGTTTCTCGATCTCGGTACTCTCGAACTCGATGATCTTGCCGGTATCGATGTCGACCATATGGTCGTGATGACCACCGCGATCAAGTTCATACACGGCATGCCCGCCCTCGAAGTTGTGCTTGAGCACCAACCCAGCGGCTTCGAACTGCGTCAATACGCGATACACAGTCGCGAGCCCGATCTCCTCGTGCTCATCGAGCAGATGGCGATAGATGTCTTCGGCCGTCATGTGCCGCGATTTGGCTTGTTCCAGCAGCTCGAGGATGCGCATCCTCGGATGCGTCACCTTGAGCCCGACTTTCCTGAGATCCTGCGATTCCATCTGCGTCTCCTGCATGCAAGCGTTGGCGGTATGGCGCGGTCAGGCTTGCCAACCGTCAATGAACGCGGGCGTGAACGCGGCATCGAGCGTGAGCCCACGGTGTATTATCGCCGCATTCCCGCCGACCGCGAACCCGCATGCGCAACCTCCTGCTGACAGCTCTCATCGCCCTGATCACCGCCGGCTGCGGCGTGCTTTACCGCCAGCCGATCTATCAGGGGAACCTGCTGGAAAAATCCGCCGTGGACCAGTTGCAGCCGGGCATGAGCAAGCAGCAGGTCGCCGCCTTGATCGGCTCGCCGTCGATCGCCGATCCGTTCAACCATGACCGCTGGGACTACACCACCACGCAGCGTACTGACCGTGTCGGTCCGTCGGTGGTGAAGAATTTCACAGTCTGGTTCGAGAACGATGCGTTGACGCGTTCGGAAGGCGATTATTTTCCGGAGCAGGACGAAGACCTCGCCAAGCTCGCGCCGCGCCAGTTCGGACCGAACCTGCAGAAAGACGACAAGAAAAAGCGTCGCCGTTAAGAAACCCTGAAGCATTGTTCGTCCGTCCGGCGAAGGCGGAATGACGAGCTAAAAAAAGGCCCTCTACAACTTCTTGCCGGCTGCCGCACGCCTGCGGCGCGCATCCTTCGGATCCGCCTGCAAGCCGCGTAGCAATTCAACGCGATCGCCATCGTGCAATGGTTCCGTAAGCGTTACGCGCTGCCCATGAATGGCGTAACCGATCACATCGCCCGCATATTCGAGCCGAGCCGCCGCAATCGCGTCCTGTACGCACGCATCGACGTCCAGTTCCAGCGTGATGGCACGATGGCGCCGCGGCCAGCCGATCACGACTTCGATCTTCATTTCGCTATTGCCGGTCCGCCACGCGAACGAAGTCGTCCACCATACGCTCCGCCAGCGCCTGGAAACCCAGCGCCATGGCGGGCACAAGCAGTCTCGACGCAGGCTCGAAACTCAAGGTCAGCGATACCTTGCAGGCCGATTCGTCGAGCGCATGGAACTGCCAGCGGCCGGTGAGGCTGCGGAATGGCCCTTCAACAAGCTTCATGTCGATGTGGTGCGGCGGCGACAGGCTGTTTTCGGTCACGAACCAGGTGCTCAACGCGCCCAGCTTGAGATCCAGCCGCGCCACCACTCTCTCCGCGTCCTGTTCCAGCACCGTCGCGTCGGCGCACCAGTCGAACCGGCGTGGATACGCGGCGATGTCATTTACCAGCCAAAACATGCGCGCGGCAGAGTGCTCGACCAAGGCGCTGCGTTGGATCGTAGTCATGCCGGGCTAGGTTCCATTGATGGCATCGGCGACAATGGACGCGATGAGCAAGAAGGCCGACAAGGATAAGACAAACTCGAGCGGCACGATCGCCCTGAACAAGCGCGCGCGCCACGAGTACCACTTCGAGGAACGTTTCGAGGCGGGCCTTGCCTTGCAGGGTTGGGAAGTCAAGGCGATCCGCGCCGGCCGCGCCAACATCACCGAGAGTTACGCGCTCGTCCGCGAAGGCGAACTCTTCCTGTTTGGCGCGCAAATCACGCCGCTGATCCAGGCTTCGACCCACGTCGTCGCTGATGATCGCCGCAACCGCAAACTGCTGCTGCATAAAAACGAGATCGATGAGCTCATCGGCCGGGTGCAGCGCGACGGCTACACGCTGGTACCGACGGCGTTGTAC
>JALYOU010000099.1 GCA_030856725.1 Pseudomonadota bacterium | reverse complement strand
AAAGCTGGTGTTCAACGACCATGTCGAAGGCGCATCGTGGTTCGCCAGCCTGCCCCCGTCCGACACCGCCGTCGTCATGCTCAGTGGCAGCGATATCGCCGGCGTCGACCAGGCCATGCAGATGGCCGCATCTGGTGCACTGGTCATGGGGCAGTCGGTGGAAGGCTGCTTCGAACCGGAAGCGCCGGCCGCAGTTTCCGCACGCGGTGGCGAATCAGGTTTTCCGGCCGATCTCGCACGCAAGCTTGCCGACCGTTGGCCAAGCTGACGTCACGCACTACTGAAACAGACGAAACGATCGGGGCGGGCAATGACTGACACACAGACCAGTGACATCCGGGGCGTCCTGATCCAGGTCGCCGGCGCGCGCCTGCTGCTGCCTAACGCCAACATCGCCGAAGTGCTGGCCTACGCCGATCCGGAGCCGGTCGAGAACGCACCCGACTGGCTGCTCGGCCGCATCCGCTGGCGTGGCTGGCGGTTGCCGCTGGTCGCCTTCGCCCGCCTCACCGGCATCGCCGAAGAAGCGGCCACCCTCGGCAACAAGGTCGTCGTACTCAAAGCCCTCAGCGGCGATGCCAAGGCCCCCTATTTCGCCCTCCTGACGCAAGGCTTCCCGCGCCTCGTCACCATCTCCCGCGCATCCCTCACCGAGGAAGAGCGCGACCCCCACGAAATGCTCCCCACCGGCGTCAGCGCCCGCGTCGTGTTGAATGAAGACGCCGCACTTGTGCCGGATCTGGAAAGCGTGGAAAGCATGATTGGCGAGGCGCTGGCTGCGGCAGCTTGATGATCGCCATCGTTCGTGCATTGACGTGCATCGAACACAAGTAAGACCTCGTAGAGCGGATGGCGAGTTTGATGGAACAGGTTTACACCAGGTCGCCTAAGCGCGCCTGCAGTGCGGAAATGGCGGCCAAGCCGGCGGTTTCGGTGCGCAGTATGCGTGGGCCCAAACGCAGGCCAATGAAGCCGGCACTTTGAAGCAACTGACGGTCGCGCGGCGACCAGCCGCCTTCCGGGCCAATGGCGATGACGAGTCCACGAGTTTGATCAATGGAAAGATTGGCGATGGCGTTTTGACCGCCGGGATCTAGTGTCAGCTTCAGCATATCGGACGCAACGGCCGAAGCGGCTGACTGCAGCGACTGCGGGATCGTCAGATCCGGGATGCGCGTTCGCCCCGATTGTTCGCAGGCGGCAATTACCACGCCGCGCCAATGTGCATGCCGTTTCTGCGCGCGTTGTGCATCGAGTTTGACTTCGCTGCGTTCGCTGATCACCGGCACGATCGCATGGACGCCGAGCTCGGTCGCCTTCTGCACGATCAGGTCCATCTTCTCGCCACGCGCAATGCCCTGCAGCAATGTGATGCGCAACGGCGATTCGTTGTCCACTTCGCGCGCCTCGACGATTTCGGCGAGTACTTCACGTTTGCTTGTGCTGACGATACGCGCACCGTAATCGTGGCCGTCGCCGTTAAAAAAGGTGCACGGATCGCCTGCTTCGAGCCGTAAAACGCGCACGAGGTGCGTGGCGACATCGCCCGGCAGCGTGACGCGTTTGCCAGCAGCCAAAGGCATTTCCAGGTAAGCGCGGGTCAGACGCATGGCAGCGTTTTTCGCTCCCCTTGAAGGAGAGGGAGACAATCAAAAGCCTCAGACATTCTCCGTCGCCTCTTCAATTGCTGCCATTGTGACTTCGGCCAACAACACAAGTTGCTCCTCATCCACGCAATACGGCGGCATCCAGTACAGCACGTTGCCCAGCGGCCGCAGCACCACATCGCGCTCCAGCGCCGCGCGGTACGCGCGCAGGCCAATGCGCGACGATGGGTCAAACGGCGTCCGCTTGTCCCCATCGCGCATCAGTTCGAATGCGACGATCATCCCGGTCTGCCGCACATCGGCCACATGCGGATGTTGCGCGAAGGGCGCGGCCAGTTGCGCCATGCGTGAAGCGGTGACGCGGTTGCGCGCAAGCACATCGTCTTCCTCGAAGATCCGCAAGCTCGCCAGTGCCGCCGCGCACGCCAGCGGATTACCGGTGTAACTGTGCGAATGCAGGAACGCGCGCTCGCGCGAATCGTCGAGGAAACCGTCGTAAAGCTCCTGCGTGGTAAGCACTGCGGCCAGCGGCAAAAA
>JALYOU010000085.1 GCA_030856725.1 Pseudomonadota bacterium | reverse complement strand
TGCTCGGCCGCATGCCATCGGCGGTGGGTTACCAGCCGACGCTTGCCGAGGAAATGGGCGTGTTGCAGGAGCGCATCACCTCGACCAAGACCGGCTCGATCACCTCGATCCAGGCCGTGTACGTGCCTGCCGATGACCTGACCGATCCGTCGCCGGCGACCACGTTCGCGCATCTGGACGCGACCGTGGTGCTGTCACGAAACATCGCTTCGCTGGGCATCTACCCGGCGGTCGATCCACTCGATTCCACCTCGCGCCAGCTCGACCCGAACGTGATCGGCAATGAGCACTACGACACCGCGCGCCGCGTGCAGTCGACGTTGCAGAAGTACAAGGAATTGAAGGACATCATCGCCATCCTCGGCATGGACGAGTTGAGCGAAGAGGACAAGCAGGCCGTGTCTCGCGCGCGCAAGATCGAGCGCTTCTTCTCGCAGCCGTTCCACGTCGCCGAAGTGTTCACCGGTTCGCCCGGCAAGTACGTGTCGCTGAAGGACACCATCCGCGGCTTCAAGATGATCTGCGATGGCGAATGCGACCACATTCCCGAGCAGGCGTTCTACATGGTCGGCGGCATCGACGAGGCGATCGAGAAAGCGAACAAGATCACCGCGTAACGTAGGGCGGGCCCCGGCCCACCGCTTCTGCACGCAATGGCGGGCTTGCGCCCGCCCTAAGTAGAAAAGAGATTCCTATGGCATCCACATTCCGTTGCGACATCGTCAGCGCCGAGGAAGAAATCTTCCACGGCGAGGCCGAATTGCTGGTCGCCACCGGCGAACTCGGTGAGCTCGGCATTGCGCCGCGCCACGCGCCACTGATCACGCGCCTGAAACCGGGCAAAGTCATCGTGACGTTGCCGGGTGGCGAGAAGCTCGACTTCGCCGTGTCCGGCGGCATTCTCGAAGTGCAGCCGCAGGTTGTGACCGTACTGGCCGACACCGCGATCCGCGCGCAGGACATCGATGAAGCCGCGGTGCTGGCCGCCAAAGCCGAAGCGGAGCGCATCCTGGAAGGCCGCGGCGAGGCGATGGAAGTGGCCGAGGCGCAGAAGCGGCTGTCCGAAGTGCAGGCGCAGCTGCAGGCACTGGAGCGGTTGCGGAAGAACCTCAAACACTGATCGCAACGGTTTGCCGCACATTAAAAACGCCGACCTCAGTCGGCGTTTTTGGTTTTCGCAGGAGCGACTTCAGCCGCGCGCTCTTCCGTTTTTTTGCGTCCGCAACAGCCAACAGCTCGCGTCTGAAGCCGCTCCTACGCTCCGAAAGAAGCCCCTTGGGGGACGAAGAACAGGTTCTCGCTACCGCTTGTAGACCCAATGTCGCGACAGCACGAATCCGAAAGCGCCCAGCACGGCTTCCACGCCCGGTTTCGCCAACCACGCCCATTTCAGGCCGAACCAGTCGTCGATACTGCCCATCGCCCAAGTGCTGATCGCCGTGGTGAAGAACCACATCAGCAGGAAGCGCTGCAGCTGCGTGCGGCCAAGCGCGGTGTCGTCACCGGCGAAGGTCAGTTTGCCGTTGAGCCAGTAGCCGAGTGTCGCCCCCGAAATGCGGCCGGCCACGTTAGCGGGCTCGATCGGCAGACCAAGATGGCTCAGACCCACCATGACACCCCAATCGACCAGCCACTGGATCCCGCCGACCATCAGGTAATGCCGCCCTTGCCGCGTCAGACTCAATACAACGCTCCGCCGTCGCCAACAGGCGAGTGGCCGGCATCGTAACAGTGCGGCCCGGTAGAATTCCGTCATTACAGAACGCCGGAACACCGATGCCCGCACCCCTGCATGTCGTGATTCTCGCCGCCGGTGAAGGCAAGCGGATGAAGTCAGCATTGCCGAAAGTCCTGCAGATCATCGCAGGGCGCCCGATGCTGGCGCACGTCATCGACGCCGCTAGCGCACTCGATCCGGCCGGCATCCACATCGTGTACGGACACGGTGGCGAGCAGGTGCGCGCGGCCTTTGCGGGGCAGGGCGACCTGTACTGGGCCGAACAGGCGCAGCAACTCGGCACCGGCCACGCTGTGCAGCAGGCGATGCCCGACGTGCCCGACGGCGCGCAGGTGCTGGTCCTGTACGGCGACGTGCCGCTGATCACCGCCGAATCGCTGCGCCGGTTGCTCGCGGTGCAGGGAAGGCTCGGCGTGCTCGTCGCCGAACTCGAAGACCCTGCTGGCTATGGCCGCATCGTGCGCGACGCCGAAGGCCGCGTCGGCGCCATCGTCGAGCACAAGGATGCCGACGACGAACAGCGCCGCATCCGCATCGTCAACACCGGCATTCTCGTCGCCGAAGCGACCGCGTTGAAGGGATGGCTCTCCGCACTGTCCAGCGACAACGCCCAGGGCGAGTATTACCTCACCGACATCTTCGCCGCCGCGGCCGGCGAATACAGCGCGGCGGACATGGTGCGCGTCGCCGATGCCGTGGAAACCGAAGGTGCGAACGATCCCTGGCAACTCGCGCAACTCGAGCGCGCGTTCCAGCTGCGTGCAGTGAAAGCGCTTTGCGTCGAAGGCGTGCGCTTCGCTGATGTCAACCGCATCGATGTGCGTGGAAAGGTCACTGTCGGGCGCGATGTGGAAATCGACATCGACGTGATCCTCGAAGGCGATGTCGTGCTGGGCGATGGCGTGCGCATTGGCCCGTACACGCGGCTGCGCAATGTCAGCCTCGCCGCGGGCACGCAGGTGCGCGCGCATTGCGACATCGAAGGCGCGATCACCGAGGGCGCGGTGCTGATCGGCCCGTTTGCGCGCCTGCGCCCGGGCACGGTGCTGGCCGACGGCGCGCACATCGGCAACTTCGTCGAGACCAAGAACGCCACGCTCGGCGTCGGCAGCAAGGCCAACCACCTCACTTACCTGGGCGATGCGCGCATCGGCAGCGGCGTCAACATCGGCGCAGGCACGATCACCTGCAACTACGACGGGGTGAACAAGTCCGCGACGACGATCGAGGATGGAGCGTTCATCGGCTCGAATGCATCCCTCGTCGCGCCCGTCACCATTGGTAGGGAGGCCACTATCGGCGCAGGGTCGGTCATCACCAAGGACGCACCGGAAGGCGAGCTGACCATCGGCCGCGCGAGGCAGGAAACCTTGCCCGGCTGGCATCGCCCGAGGAAAGCCCCCGAAGCTTGAAGCTTTTCGTCCCCCAAGGGGACTTCCTTCGGGGCGTAGGAGAGGCTTCAGCCGCGAGCTTTTCCGGCATCCCCTAAAAATCAAGCGCTCGCGCCTGAAGCCGCTCCTACGAAGGGCCACCGCTCAGCCGGGATAGGCGCCGCGCCCGGTAAACTAGCCGCCATCCTGCTGGAGCAAACCCAATGTGCGGAATTGTCGGTGCGATCGCGGATCGCGACGTGGTCCCGATGC
>JALYOU010000006.1 GCA_030856725.1 Pseudomonadota bacterium | reverse complement strand
GCGTCGATGTTGGTGATCACCGCGATCAGCGGATTCAGGCGCAGGAAGCTGCCGTCGCTTTCATCGGCTTCGGCTACCAGCCACTGACTGCCGCCAAGGCGCGCATTCGCACCCGCCGCAAGCAGCTGTCCGCCGATGACGAACGTCGGATCGAGACCACCCTCGCCCAGCACGCTTGCGAGCAGCGATGTCGTGGTGGTCTTGCCGTGCGTACCGGCGACGGCGATGCCGCGGCGGAAGCGCATCAGTTCGGCCAGCATCTCCGCGCGCGGCACGATCGGAATGCGCTGCGCGCGCGCTTCCATCAGTTCGGGGTTGTCCGGCTTGATCGCGCTGGACACGACGATGCAGTCGGCGCCGAGCACGTTCGATGCTGCGTGGCCGCGGTGGATGGTGGCGCCGAGTTTGGTCAGCCGCCGCGTCGTTGCATTCTCGGCGTTGTCCGATCCCGACACTTCATAGTCGAGCGTGCACAGCACTTCTGCGATGCCGCTCATGCCGACCCCGCCGATGCCGACGAAATGCACGCGGCGATGCGCCTTGGCCAGGTCGCCCGGGTCCTGCAGACGGCGGCCGTGCAGTTTGGGTGTCATGCGGCCTCCCGCATGCTGGCTTCAAGCGCGCTGACTTCAAGCACGATGTCGGCTACACGCTCGGCGGCATCCGGCATCGACAAGGCGCGTGCGGCTTCAGCCATTGCGATGCGTTTTTCCGGCGTCGTTGCGAGATCGCGTAACACACCGCGCAGACGCTCGGCGAGTTGCTCGTCCTGCTTCAGCAACACGGCTGCGCCGCGTTCGACCAGAAACTGCGCATTTTTCGTTTGATGGTCGTCGACGGCCTGCGGGAACGGCACCAGCACGCTGCCGATGCCGGTTGCACACACTTCGGCCAGCGTCAATGCGCCGGCACGGCAGATCACCAGGTCGGCCCACGCATAGGCCGCCGCCATGTCGGCGATGAACGGTTCGACGCTGGCGGTGAAACCGGCATCGGCATATGCGCGCTGCGCGTCTTCACGCATTTTCTCGCCGCATTGGTGGCGCACATCGAACTGTAGGTCGCGTAATTCGGCGAGTGCATTCGGCACGGCGTTGTTCAATGCACGCGCGCCCTGGCTTCCGCCCAGCACGAGCAATCGCACGGCGCCGGTCCGGTTCGACAGGCGATCCGCAGGCGTAGCGATGTTCGCGATTTCGGTGCGCACCGGATTGCCGACGACTTCTTCATTGGCGAAGCTGCCGGGAAAGCCCACCAGCACGCGCCGGGCGAACTTCGCCAGCACGCGATTGGTCAGGCCGGGCGCGCGGTTCTGCTCATGCACCACCAGCGGAACGCCGGCCAGCTTTGCCGCAATGCCGCCCGGTCCTGCGGCATAGCCGCCGAAACTGATCACCGCACGCGGCTTTCGGCGCTTCAAAGTACTGCGTGCGGCGCGGATCGCATTCAGCACTCGCAGTGGTGCAAGCAGCAAGGTCGCGATGCCTTTGCCGCGCAGGCCGGACACCGCAATCGTGTCGATCTGGATGCCATGCGGCGGCACCAGCCGCATTTCCATGCCACCACTGGCGCCGAGCCACGTCACCGGCACGCCACGCGCGCGCAACGCATGCGCGACCGCAAGGCCGGGGAAGATGTGTCCGCCCGTGCCGCCCGCAAGAATCATCACGGGAGCCGCCGCATCGCTCATGCGCCCCTCCCCATGCCCATCGTCGGTTCGATGCGCGGGCGCAGGCGGCTGGTGCCGCGCGCGGCGCTTCCCGCAGGCGCGACAGGCGGGTGCGTGGTCGGCGCGATGCTGCCGTCGGAAGGCTGATGCGCATCGCCGCGCAGTTTTGCGACTTGCCGCTGCGCGCGATCGAGTTCGTAAGACACACGCAGCAGCAGGCCGAGCGCCGCGCACGTCATCAACACACTGGAGCCGCCCGAGGAAATCAGCGGCAGCGTCAGGCCCTTGGTCGGCAACAGACCGAGGTTGACGCCGATGGACACGAAACTCTGCAGTGAAATCCACAACGCGATGCCGAACGCGCAGTAGCCAGCGAAGTGGCGGCGCATTTCGACGCACTGCAGGCCGAGCCAGAACGCGCGTCCAACCAGCAGCGCGTACAGGCCGACGACGAGGCACACACCGGCGAAACCCAGTTCCTCGCCGATCACCGCCATGATGAAATCGGTATGCGCTTCGGGCAGATACGACAGCTTCTGTACCGAACCGCCGAGACCCACGCCGAACCACTCGCCGCGACCAACTGCCATCAATGCGTTGGTCAGCTGATACCCGCTGCCGAGCTGGTCGGCCCATGGATCAAGGAACGATGTGAACCTGCGCACGCGATACGGTTCGGCGATGGCGATCGCCGCCAGGATCGGCAAGCCGATCAGCACCGGCCCGAACATGCGTGGCATGTGTACGCCGCCGAGCACCAGCATGCCGGCAGTGATGGCCAAGATCAGCGAGAGCGAACCGAAATCCGGCTGGAAGATCAGCAGCGCGACCAAAGCAACCGCGACGCCGATCGGCTTGAGCGTCGCCTTCCATGTCGCGTTGACTTCATCTCGGAATCGCACCAGGTAGCTGGCCAGCCACACGATGTAGAGCAGTTTGACCGCTTCCACGACCTGGAAATTGGAGATGCCGAGGTTCACCCAGCGGCGCGCGCCATTCACGCTCTTGCCGATGCCGGGCACGAACACCAGCAGCAGCAAGACGAAGCACAACAGCAGCAGGAGTTGATTCTTCGCTTCGATCGACTTCAGCTCGGTACGCATCATCCACAACGCGAAACCCACGCCGATGGCGAGAAACACCACATGCCGCGTCAGGAAATAGAACGGTCCGACATCGAGCCCTTCGCCGATCGCGATCGAGCTCGACGCGACCATGACGATGCCCAGGCATGCAAGCGTGATCGAAACGCCCAGCAGCCACGGACCGAAGCGGCCCGTGATCGCGTCCAGACGCGTCGCTTGGGAATGCGTCGCATCGAAGCGTGTTGTCTGACCCACGGATGCACTATTGGAAGCCATGTTCATCAGCGCACCTTCAACGTAGCGAGGCCGACGAGGACCAGGATCACCGAGATGATCCAGAAGCGCACGATGACGCGTGGTTCCGGCCAGCCCTTCAGTTCGAAGTGGTGGTGGATCGGCGCCATGCGGAACACGCGTTTGCCGGTGAGCTTGAACGATGCCACCTGGATCATCACCGACAGTGTTTCGATCACGAACACGCCGCCCATGATTGCCAGCACGATTTCCTGGCGCACGATCACCGCGATCGCGCCGAGCGCGGCGCCGAGTGCAAGCGCGCCGATGTCGCCCATGAACACCATCGCCGGGTACGTGTTGAACCACAGGAAGCCTAGCCCCGCCCCCGCGATGGCGGCGCAGATGATGACCAGCTCACCCGCGCCCGGAATTGCGGGAATCTGCAGGTAACTCGAGAACACCGCATTGCCCGACGCGTAGGCGAACACGCCGAGCGCCGAGGCGACGAGCACCGTCGGCATGATGGCGAGGCCGTCGAGGCCGTCAGTGAGGTTCACCGCGTTGGAGAAGCCGACGATCCAGAAATACGCGACGACGACAAAGAAGATGCCAAGCGGGATGCCGACGTTCTTGAGCAGCGGCACGAAGAAGGTCGTTGCCGCCGGCGTGTCGGCGGTCATGAACAGGAACACGCCTGCAGCCAGTCCGAAAATCGACTGCAACAGGTACTTCCAGCGCGACTTCATGCCGTTTGGATCGCGCTTGACGATCTTCAACCAGTCGTCGTACCAACCGATGGCGCCGAACGCGATCAATACCGCGAGCACTACCCACACGTAACGGTTGCGCAGGTCGCCCCACAACAGCACCGTCACCGTCACCGCGATCAGGATCAGCGCGCCGCCCATGGTCGGCGTGCCGGCCTTGGCGAAATGCGTCTGCGGCCCATCGCTGCGGATCGGCTGGCCACCTTTGTATTGCGCCAGTTTGCGGATGACCGCGGGCCCCCACCACAGCGACAATGCCATCGATGTCAACGCAGCCAGGATGCCGCGGAACGTGAGGTAGGCGAACAGGCCGAATGTGCTCTGCAACTGTTCGAGCCAACGGGTCAGTTCAAGCAGCATGCGGTGCCCCCTCCCCTGCATCCAGCAACGCTTTGACGATGCGATCCATGGCGCTGCCACGCGAACCTTTGACCAGTACGCGGACATTCGGCGGCAGGTCATCGCGTAGTGCAGACGCCAGGGCGTCATGCGAATCGAATGTGCGTGCGCCTGCACCGAATGCCGCTGCCGCGGCCGCGCTTAGCGTGCCGAGTGCATACAGACGTGCGATTCCGGCCACTTTTGCGCGCCGTCCGGCTTCGGCGTGCAGCGCTTCTCCGTCGACGCCGAGTTCGCGCATGTCGCCGAGCACGAGCCAGGCTTCGCCACCGCCACTGCCGAGCAGGTCGATTGCGGCGTTGAGCGACCCGGGGTTGGCGTTGTAGCTGTCGTCGATCAGCTGCGCGCCATTGCCAAGGCGATGCCTGATCAGGCGGCCGGCAACGGGTCGCGCGGCTTCAAGGCCGGTCGCGACGGCGTCCAGCGATACGCCGAGTCCGAGCGCCAGCGATGCGGCCGCCAGTGCGTTGGAAATGTTGTGGCGGCCCGGTAGCGGTAACGCGACAGCGACATTGCCTTGCGGTGTCGCCAGCATGAAACGCGATCCGTCGGCATCACTTTCGATGTCGCGCGCACTCAGGTCGGCGCTGGCGTCGAGCGCGAAGCGGATGATGCGGCGGCCATGCGCGCGTTCGGCGAAATATGGTGCGAACGCGTCGTCGGCATTGATCACGGCTACGCCATTTGCAGGCAACGCGTCGTAGATCGCGGCCTTGGTATCGGCCACGCCAAGCAGGCTGCCCATGCGTTCCAGGTGCGCGGGCGCGATGTTGTTGACCAGCGCGACATCGGGCTTCACCACGGCGGTCAGGTAGGCGATATCGCCCGGCTTGCCTGCGCCCATTTCGTAGATGGCGTACTGCGCATCGTCCGATGCATCGATCACGGCCAGTGGCAGACCGATCTCGTTGTTGCGATTGCCGGGATTGGCGTACGTCTTGCCGGCGCGCTCGAGGATCGAGTGCAGCACTGTCTTGACGCTGGTCTTGCCGTTGCTGCCCGTGATCGCGGCCACTTTGGTGCTGCGGTCACGCTGCAATCCCGCGGCGAGTGCGGCGAGCGCGTGTTCGGTATTGCCGACAACGACCTGCGGCAGCGGCGTATCGAGTTCGCGGCTCACCAGCATGGCGCGCACGCCTTGTGCTGCCGCAGCGGCCGCATGATCGTGGCCGTCGAAGTTTTCGCCTTTCAGCGCAACGAAGATTGTGGTGGCGCCACCGGCGCCCGCCAACGTGCGCGTGTCGGTGGCAATCGCACGGACTTCGACGTCTTCACCCAGCAGACGCCCGCCGGTCAGTTGTGCGATCCGCGAGAGCAGCATCGGCGTCATTGACGCCCCTGCGCGCCGTGCGCGCGCGCCATATGCGTGGCCAGGATGTCGCGCGCGACTAACGTGTCGTCGAAAGGATGCTGGACGCCATCGATTTCCTGGTACGGCTCGTGGCCCTTGCCCGCGACCAGCACGATGTCGTCCGGCCCCGCTTCGCCGATCGCGCGCGCGATGGCCGCTGCGCGGTCGCGCTGCACGATGACCGCTTGCGGACGCACGAATCCGCTCATGATTTCGGCGACGATGGCATCGCCGTCCTCACCGCGCGGGTTGTCGTCGGTGACGATTACCAGGTCCGCATTGGCCTCGGCGATCGCCGCCATCTGCGGACGCTTGCCGCGGTCGCGTTCGCCGCCGCACCCGAACACGCACGTCAGTCGTCCGCGCAGGTGGCCACGCAGCGACCCCAGCGCCTGCTCGAGGGGATCCGGCTTGTGTGAATAATCGATCACCACCAGCGGCACGACGCCATCGCCACCGAGGCGATTCATGCGTCCGGGAATCGGCTGCAGTTGCGACAGCGTGTCGGCGATGACGGCCGGGGTTTCGCCCAGCGCATGCAGCACGCCGGCCACTGCCAGCAGGTTGTCGACATTGAAGCGGCCAAGCAGCGGTGATTGCACGGCAAACACCTCATCGCCGATGTGCAGGTCGAAACGCATCCCCGTCGCGTCCAGCAGCACCTTCGCCGCATGGATGTCCGCCGTCGCGTTGCCGCGCGCGCTGACATTGATCCTGCACAGGCCTTGCGGAATCCGTGCATGCAACGCTTCGCCAAACGCATCGTCGACGTTGACCACCGCGGCGTTCAAGCCGCGCCGGTCGAACAACTTGGCCTTGGCCGCACCGTAACTGGCCATGTCGCCGTGATAGTCGAGGTGGTCGCGGGTTAGGTTGGTAAACACCGCAACGTCGTAATGCACATTGTCGACACGGCCCTGGTCGAGCGCGTGCGAACTGACTTCCATTGCGACGGCTTGCGCGCCACTGTCACGCAGTTCCGCGAGCAACGCATGCATCTGCAGCACCAGCGGCGTGGTGAAACCGGTCGCGACCGCCTGCCCGTACAGACCCGCGCCGAGTGTGCCGATGGTGCCGCTGCGAATGCCGCGCAAGGTCAGTGCCTGCGCGAGTAGTTGCACGGTGGAGGTTTTTCCGCTGGTGCCGGTGACGCCGATCATCGTCATCGCATGCGACGGCTGTCCATGGAACGCATCCGCCATCGCGCTCATGCGCGTGCGCAGGTTCGGCACTCCGATCGCATCCTCGGGCGCCGGCAGGTCGCCAGGCGCAGGCGGCTCGAACAGGATCGCGCTGGCGCCGGCATCTCTTGCCTGCCCCACGAAATTCAATCCGTGCGCGCCGAAACCGGCGATGGCGACGAACGCATCGCCAGGTGCGATCTCGCGGCTATCAAGCACCAGCCCAGTGATAGCAAGCTCGCGCGGCACGGTGGCCACGTCGGGCAGCAGTTCGCTGAGCAGCATCGCGCGCCTCATTGCACGGCTCCGGCATCAAGTGCTGGTGGCAGTGCGACCGCGGCGATTGGTTTTGTAGCAGCCGGCATTGCGGCAGTCGGCTTGGGAGCCGCTGCCACGCGCTTGGCTTCCGCATCGGCCTGCGCCGCAAGCCAGGTTTCGATGTCGTCCGGCGGCACGTCCATCAGGCGCAGTGCGCCTTCCATGACGTTGTGGAAGACCGGGGCCGACACAAGTCCGCCGAAATAGCCGAGGCTCGGATCTGGATCGTTGATCACGACCGTCATCGAGAAACGAGGATTGTCGACCGGCACCAGGCCTGCAAAAAACGCAACATATCGACGCGAATAACCGCCGGCGCTGGCCTTGCGCGCGGTACCGGTTTTTCCAGCAACGTGATAACCCAGAATCGCGGCCTGCGTGGCGGTACCGCCCTTCTCGGTGACGGTCTGCATCATCTTCAACACCTGATGCGCGATCACCGGATCGAGGACTTCCTTCACCTCATTCGCCTGGCCTTTGACGAAAGTCGGTGCGATCGCGCGGCCGCCGTTGCCGATGGTGGCGTAGGCATGTGCGATCTGCAGCGGCGTCGCCGACAGGCCGTAGCCGTACGAGATTGTCTGCTTGCTGGTGCCGCTCCATTGCGACGGCGCGGGAAACAGGCCCGATGCTTCGCCAGGGAAACCGCTGCCTGTGCTGCGGCCATAACCGAAACGGCGCAGGAACTCGTGCAGTTCCTCATTCGACAACAACGCAGCGATCTTGGACGCGCCGACGTTGGAACTCTTGGTGATGACGCCTGTTGTGTCGAGCACGCCATAGTTGTGGTGGTCGGTGGTGCGATAGCGGCCGTTGGCAATCCAGCCCGGATTGGTGTTGAACAGCGTCTGCGGCTTGATGACGCCGGCTTCAAGCCCAGCCGCGACGGTGAGCGGTTTCATTGTCGAACCCGGCTCGATCAGATCGGTGACCGCGCGGTTGCGATGCGCATCGCGGTTGTCGCCCGTCACCGCATTCGGGTTGTACGAAGGCAGGTTTGCCATTGCCAGTACTTCACCAGTGGCGACGTCGAGTACCACCGCGGAACCGCTGGTCGCGCCGGTTTTCAGCAATGCGGTTTTCAGTTCGCGATACGCGAGGTACTGAATGCGACGATCGATGGTGAGTGTGAGGTCCTTGCCCGGCTGCGCGGCGCGCAGCAGGTCCACGTTCTCCACGATCCGACCATGGCGGTCGCGGATGACGCGCTTGCTGCCAGGTTTACCGCGCAGCCATTCGTCGAACGCGAGCTCGACGCCTTCCTGCCCATGATCGTCGATGTTGGTGAAACCGAGTACGTGCGCGACCGCTTCGCCCTGCGGATAGAAGCGCCGGAATTCCCGCTGCGAAAACACGCCCGGGATTTCGTGCGCCATGATCTTGCGCGCGACCGCGGGATTGATGCGGCGCTTGAGCCACATGAATTCCTTTTCGGCGCGCTGCGACACCTTGCGCTTGAGGTAATCGGCCGGCACGCCAAGCGCCGTGGCCAGTTCCGGCAGGCGACCCGGATGCTTGATCAGTTCCTGCGGATTGGCCCACACCGATTCCACCGGCGACGACACCGCCAGCGGCTCGCCATTGCGGTCGGTGATCATGCCGCGCGTGGTCGGGATCTCGATGTCGCGCAGGAAACGCTCGTTGCCCTGCTGGCGATAGAACTCGTTGTCGATCAGCTGCAGGTCGACGGCACGCACGATCAGCGCCAGCGAACACAATCCCAGTGCGCCGGTCACGAGCATCAGGCGTCCGCGCAGGTTGAAGCGTGCGCGGCTGATGCGGGCGCGCTCGGGCTTGGCGCGATCCTGCCGGTTCCGATCCGATTGATTGCGCTCGGATTGGTTGCGGTCCGGTGTCTTGCGTCCAAAGAGTTTCATGGGCGGATCACGACGATCTCGTCGGCCTCCGGAAACTTCATGCCGATGCGCGTGCGCGCGACCTGTTCGACGCGGTTGCTTTCGGCCCACGTCGCCTGTTCGAGTTGCAAGCGGCCGAAATCGACGTTGAGTTCGTCGCGCGCGCGCTCGAGCTTGGTCAACTCGACGAACAACTGCCGATGCTGATGGCGCGCGTAGACCACGCCGATCGCGGTGGCTACGTTGGCGGCGATCAGCAGCGCGAGCAGGAAGCGCAGGTTCATGCGGGCGCTCCGGGAAAATGCGGGCGCTCTTGTGGGTGCGAATTCATTCGCACGCGTTTGCCGTTCAAGATCAGAAGCGTGCGT
>JALYOU010000374.1 GCA_030856725.1 Pseudomonadota bacterium | reverse complement strand
TCGCGCCGGCACCCTTGTTGCTGCGTCCCCCGCTGAAGCGCCCGTGCTGCAGGATCTTGCGGCCGATCAGGCCCAGCATCAGGATGCCGAACAGCACGCCGATCAGGCGGATGTTGAGCCGCATGTCGCCGTTGAGGATGTGGCTGAACTCGTGCGCGATGACGCCCTGTAATTCGTCGCGGTTGAGCTTGTCGAGCGCGCCGCGCGTCACGGCGACAACGGCATCGGACGGCGAATATCCGGCTGCGAATGCGTTGATGCCCGCCTCGTGCTCGAGCACGAAGATGCGCGGCACCGGCACGCCGGAGGCGATGGCGATTTCCTCCACGACATTGCGCAGCCTGCGCAACTGCGTGTCGGTGGTGTTCTCCGGCACCGCCTCGCCACCAAGCTGCAACGCCACAGGTTCACCGCCGCCGCGCAGCGACGCGATGCGATACAACGAACCCAGGCCGATGACACCGAGGGTCGCCAACGTGGTGAACACCAGCAGCGCGCCGATTTCGCCAGGCTCGCCACCCGCGCCGCCGAAGGCGAGCCATGCGGCGAAGTCCACCGCGAGCACGATGCCGATCACCGCCAGCGCGAACAGCACGACGAGGCGTGTCGAGGTCTTGCGTGCGGCTGCTTGGTGCTCGAAGAAGTTCATGGGTGGAGCCGGATGAGGAATCGTAAGAGCGGGTGATTTTTAGCTCGTCATTCCCGATTCCCTGCTCAGAACTCCACCTTCGGCGCCGCGCGGACCACCGCCTGCTGGTCATCCGGAATCTCCAGCAACGCCGCCTGGTCGAACCGGAACATCCCCGCCACCACGCTCGACGGAAACACCTCGCGCCGGTTGTTGTAGCTCATCACCGAGTCATTGAATGCCTGCCGCGCGAAGGCGACCTTGTTCTCGGTGCTGGTCAGCTCTTCGGTGAGCTGCATCATGTTCTGGTTGGCCTTGAGGTCCGGATAGGCTTCGGCCACTACCATCAAACGGCCGAGTGCTCCATTCAAGGCGCCCTGCGAAGCAGCGAGTTCGGCCATCGCCGCGGGATCGCCCGGGCTGGCCTTGGCAGCGGCAAGACCCGAGACGGCTGCACCGCGCGCTGCGATCACCGCTTCCAGCGTTTCGCGCTCGTGGGTGAGATAACCCTTGGCAGTTTCGACCAGGTTGGGAATGAGATCGAAGCGGCGCTGCAGCTGCACGTCGATCTGCGCGAATGCGTTCCTGAATGCGTTGCGCGCGGTGATGAGACCGTTGTAAATGCCGACGGCCCACAACGCGAAAACGATCACAATTACGAGCAGGATCAACAAACTAAACATGGAAGCTCCCCTTGTTCATGCAATGACGGGTTCGGACGGACTAGTATCGGGTGAAATCGGCGTCACGCCGCAGCATACAGGGGGACCTCCGATGAAAAACAACGGCATGCGGCCATCGCGCAGGACGTGGCGGGTGGCCCGGATCGGTCTGGTGGGACTGCTGTTGCCGCTCGCGCTGGCCAGCACCGCGCAGGAACCGTTGCGGTGGAATTCCACGCAGGCGACACCCACACCCATGCAGGCGCCGCAGACCTACAGCAACCCTCAAACCAGTACGTACCGCGCGCCTCTGCCTTACGCCGCTCCGGTGTCGTCGCGCCGCACGATGCCGCTCGCGCCGGGCTTCGATGTGCGCGAATTCGAATCGCTCGCGCAGGAACTGGTCGCCAACCAGCGCGTGCCCGGTCTTGCGCTGGCCATCGTGCAGAACGGCCGTGTGCTCAGCGCACGCGGCTACGGCATCACCGACATGTCGGCGGCCGAGCCGGTCGACGCGCATACCGTGTTCCGGATTGCATCGCTGTCCAAATCCTTCGCCGGCACCGTGACCGGCATGCTGGTCAACGACGGCGCGCTGCGCTGGGACAGCAAGCTGGTCGAGTTCATGCCCGGCTTCCGCCTGTCCGATCCGTACGCAGCGCAGCGACTGACCGTGGCTGACGTGCTCAGCCATCGCGTCGGCCTGACCCACAACGCCTACGACCGCGACATCGAGGCCAACGCCGGCTATCACGACCTGGTGCAGAAGCTGGCGTACGCGCCGATGAAATGTGCGCCAGGTGAGTGCTACGCGTACCAGAACGTCGCCTTCAGCATGATCGGCGACGTGGTGTTCGCGGCGACCGGACAATTCTTCAGCGACAACGTGCAGCGCCGCATCTTCAAGCCGCTGGGCATGCACGATGCGAGTTACGGCCTCGAAGGCATCGCCGCGAGTGCACGCTGGGCCAAGCCGCATGTGCGCGGCGGCGGCAGTTGGGTGTCGAAAATGCCCAAGCCGACCTATTACCGCCTGCCGCCCGCTGCTGGCGTCAACGCCAGCATCAGCGACATGGCGCAGTACCTGATCGCGCACACCGGCCATCGTCCGGACGTGCTACCCGCGCCGCTGCTGGCAACCTTGCATGCGCCGGTGGTATCCACGCCTTCGGAAATGCGCGGTTCACCGTGGCGCCGCGAACGCGTGTTCTCGGCCGGTTACGGCCTGGGCTGGCGCGTGTACAACTACGCCGGACGCGAACTGGTCTTCCACGGCGGCGCTGTGCAGGGCTATCGCGGCGTGATGGCGGTAATGCCGGAACGTGACCTCGGGATCGTCATTCTGTGGAACAGCGACAGTTCCCTCCCCTCGGGCCTGCTGCCCACCATCCTCGACCGCGCCGTCGGTTTGCCGGAAGTGGCATGGATCAAGCGTGAGCCGCGGGCGGACACGATGTACGCCGAGGATGCGCAAAACGCGGGCGTGGAATCGTCGAGCTCGAACGCGTCGCCGCAGTAACTGCAAATCCTGCTGGCAATGGTTGTTGTAGGAGCGGCTTCAGCCGCGAGCTTGAGCCGTGAATTTTCCGCACGCCTTGGCAATGAAATCGTGCGGATAAATTCGCACCTACGAAGAGCGGGAGCTTGCGGCTGAAGCCGCTCCTACCAAGCACCGCTTCCATCCACGTCGGCTGCGTGCGCTTGGAGGGTGCGTCGACTTGACCTGCCACTTTCATCCGCCCATAAAAAAACTCTCCCCCGCCTGGGCGCGGGAGGAGAGTCTGGATTACGTCTAATCGGGGCGATTAGATCATCGGCGCCGGCATGGCCGGCATGGTCTTCGGAGCGCTGGCTCGGCGAGCCTTCTTGGCAGGCTTCTTCGCGGCCTTCTTCGCGCGCTTCTTGGTGGCCTTCTTGGTCGCTTTCTTGGCTGTCTTCTTCGCAGCCTTCTTCGCGGTCTTCTTGGCGGCCTTCTTGGCCGGCCGACGCTTGGCTACCTTTTTGGCGGCTTTCTTGGTCGACTTCTTGGCTACCTTTTTCTTCGCTACCTTTTTCTTGGCAGCTTTCTTCGTCGTCTTCTTGGCTGCTTTCCTTACCGCCTTCTTCGCAGTCTTCTTGGCCGGACGGCGCTTGGCTACCTTCTTGGTTGCCTTGCGGGCTGTCGACTTCTTCGCAGCTTTCTTCGTGGCTTTCTTGGCCGCCTTCTTGGCGGGACGTTTCTTCGCAGCTTTTTTCATAGCCATTGGATGGCTCCTCGTCAGTTGACTATCGGATGGAACTGCCCAGGTACAAGCAACACCGCGGGAGTCGGACCCGCGATCAACCGCCGTTGCGCACTGCGCAGCGGAACGGATTCTGTTTGGCGCCGCGCGTTGCCGCGGCCTGCGCCCTCAATGAAAAACCCGCAGCGCTGGACGCTACGGGCGGGGTATTCGGTAAGACGTTGCGTTTTTTCGAGGGAGACGAAGCCTGAGTCCACCGTCATGACTGTCCGGGCGGAGCGCTGTGTTGGGCTTCGTGTTATCGCGTTGATCCGGCTCACTCGTATGCGCAGGCATGTCTGCTGGGGCGAAACGTAATCACGGTTTTTCGCAGTGTCAACACTTTGTGGCAATTTTTTTTCATCCGGTCATCGGCGGTAATGACGAGGATCGCGGCTGATGGATGTCCGCAACGTGGTCGACATGCTGCGCAATCAATGCCGCGTGCAACCGCTACGTGAAAAAAAAAGCGTTTTTACCGGGATTTGTTTGCAATGCGCGTTATTGCATGCGTATGTGCACACGACACGTCGAACCTGCGCGCAACCGTGTGCGCGCCGTCCTCAGCGTCTCGCAACCGCGAAAAAAAAGTTTTCCATCCCGGCGTGATTTCGCATCGCACAATACGATTTGCGCAGAAATGCGCGAAAGATTTTCAGGCGCGCGACAGGCAAGGCATGGGGCGCAACCACGCTCGTCATCCAGGGAACAGGTTTGAAATCGCGCGAAGCTTCACCCCGCATGCACATCGATTCACCGCGTTGCCGCGGAAGATCTCGAGCTAGATTTCCACCTGCGCGCCCAACTCAACCAGCCGGTTGCCGGGAATGCGGAAGAATCCGGTGGCCGGCGCCGCATTGCGATGCATGAAGGCAAACAGGTTGTCGCGCCAGATCGGCATGCCGCGATGCCTGCTCGCCACCACCGTCTCGCGACTGGCGAAATACGTCGTTTCCATCGGATCGAAATACACCCCGCCCGCATCGCACGAACGCATCAGCGCCAACGGCACGTCCGGGACTTCCATGAAACCGAAACGGATCAGCACGCGATAGAAATCGTCGCCGATCGGATCGATCTTCAAGCGTTTTTCCTGGGGTGCGTGCGGCACGTTGAGGGTTTCCACCGTCAGGAACACATTGCGCTCGTGCAGCACCTTGTTGTGTTTGAGGTTATGCATGAGACCGTGCGGCACCACGCCCTTGTCAGCCGTCATGAAGATTGCGGTGCCGGGCACACGCAAGGGCGGGGCCAGCATCAGGCCGGGCAGGAAGCTGTCGATCTGGATGCCTTCCTTGCGCACCTCGTCGTGCAACAGCTCGCGCCCGCGTCGCCACGTGCGCAGCAGCGTGAACACCAGGATGCCCAGTACCACCGGCACCCAGGCGCCATCGAGGAACTTGACACCGTTGGCGATGAGGAAGGCGATTTCCACGGCGGCGAACACCGCGCACAACGGCAGCACCCAACGCTTCGCCTTCGGCCACATCGCGCGCGCGAACATCGCCAGAAGCAGGGTATCGATCAGCATCGTGCCCGACACCGAAACGCCGTACGCCGACGCGAGACTGGTGGACGTGCGGAACGCCAGCACCAGCGCGATCACCATGATCATCAGCGCCCAGTTGATCCACGGAATGTAGATCTGGCCGATGGTGTGGCTGGAGGTGTGCTTGATCTGCATGCGTGGGATGTAGCCGAGCTGCATGGCCTGCCGCGCGACTGAATACGCACCGGTGATGACCGCCTGCGACGCGATCACCGCGGCCGCGGTGGCCAGGCC
>JALYOU010000075.1 GCA_030856725.1 Pseudomonadota bacterium | reverse complement strand
GGCCTGTCGCCGCAGATCGCGATGACCGCACGCGATGCCGACCTGATCAAGACGTACGTCCGTGCTGGGCTTGGTGTCGGATTGCTGGCGGAAATGGCGGTGAATGCCATCGATGATGCGGACCTGAAGACGCTGACCGCCCCGGCCGTGATCCCGACCTGCGTCACCTGGGCGGTGCTCCCGCGCGGCGGCGTGCTGCGCGATTACGCGGTGGCGCTGCTGCACGCGCTCGCGCCGCAGATCGATCGCGTGGAACTGCGGCGGGTGATGGCGGGCAACAGCGAAGCGGACTGGCCGGCGCCGCCGAGTTGGGTGGAATTGAGCCATACGATTACGACGTAGTGTGGGCACGGTTTTTTGTGCCCACCGGCCGGGAAAAGGGGTGGGTAAAAAAAAGCGTGCTTAACTTACAGATATGTATTGTCATTCCCCAAGGCGGAAATCCAAGGACTTCAAGGCCCGAAGCCGACGTCGATAGCCTCACGCCTGCGCGGGAATGAAGCGAATAGCGAATACTCTTTCCCCGATCACGCCACGGCCGATTCCCCCCAACGCTCATGCAGCCCGCACTCGCGCTTGAGCCCGGAAAAACGCGTGTCTTCATCGCGCATGCCGTGCTGCCATTGCCGCGTGCTGTGCACGTCGCCGATCGAGACATAACCGGCTTGGCGCAGCGGGTGGTAGGGCAGGGCGCATCGCTGCAGGTAACCATCGACATCCGCATCGCTCCAATCGGCGATGGGATGCAATTTCCACAAGCCATCGCGCAGTTCCAGGAAGTCCAGGTTGGTGCGGCTTTGCGACTGGCTGCGGCGCAGGCCCGCGAACCAGCCGCGCACGCCGAGCTCGCGCAATGCTCGCTGCATCGGTTCGACCTTGCGCAGGCGGTTGTAATGGTCGATGCCGTCGATACCGTTTTCCCACAGCTTGCCGAAACGCGCTTCCATCCAGGCAATGCCGATCTGCGGGCGGTAGACCTTGAGGTTGAGCGACAGCCGTTCGCTCATTTCGTCGACGAAGCGGTAGGTTTCCGGAAACAGATAACCGGTGTCGATCAGGATCACCGGAATGTCGGGCTGCTGTTGCGTGACCAGATGCAGCGACACCGCCGCATGCACCCCGAAGCTCGACGACAGCGCGTGTCCACCGGCGAGCGTTCTAAGGCCCCACGCGATGCGCTGTGAAGCGTTCTGGTCCGCCAGCCAGCGGTTGAGTTGCGCCAGCGCATGCGGCGATTCGGCGGCGCTGACGGGATCGGGCGGAGTCATGCGAGCCTTATTCATGAGTGCGTCTCGTTGCGCAACTTGACGGGTACATGTTTTTTGACGCGCACCACGTCGGCACGAATCAGGAAGTCGCCGAAATGCTCGGCTTTGCCTCGTTCGCAGGCGTAGCGCGCGAACAGGGCGTCGAGCGCGGCAAGGATCGCGGGTTCGTCGATGTTCTCGCGGTACAGCGTGTTGAGCCGTTGTCCGCGATGGTCGGCGCCCAGCATCAGGTTGTAGCGGCCGGGCGCCTTGCCGACGAGCGCGATTTCGCCGAGATACGGACGCGAGCAGCCGTTCGGGCAACCGCTGATGCGGAGGTTGATCGGCACGTCGGCGATGTCGTGCGCGGTGAGCAGGATTTCGATTTTTTTTATGAGATCCGGCAGGTAACGCTCGGCTTCGGCCATCGCCAGCCCACAGGTCGGCAGCGCCACACACGCGAGCGCGTTGAGCCGCAGCGGCGAGGCGTGGACATGACCATCCAGTCCGTAGCGCGTCACCAGTGCGTCGATGCGCGCGCGCCGCGTCGCGGGAATACCGGCAATCACCAGGTTCTGGTTTGGCGTCAACCGGAAATGAGCATCGCTGTCCGGGGACGCTGTATTCGTCGTGGAGTCATCCCCAGGCTCTGCCGGCGTCGCAAGCACGCGCGCGATCTCGCGCAGACCGCTGAGATGTCGCACGTCATTGCCGTCCGCATCCGCGTTATCGACGATGCGCCCGGCGGGAATGCGCAAGGTGAGATGCCAGCGACCGTCATGGCCTTCGACCCAGCCGAAACGGTCGCCGTTATGGACGAAATCAAACGGCCGCGCTGGGAGGAGAGAGAACCCGGCGCGGCCTTCGACCTGCTGCTTGAACCAGTCGAGACCATGATCGTCGAGCGTGTATTTGAGCCGCGCGCGCTTGCGCACGGCTCGGTTTCCGTAATCGCGTTGTGCGGTGACGACGGCGGTGGCGACCGCGATCACCTGGTCTGGCGTCACGAAGCCGATCACGTCGCCGAGGCGCGGATACGTTTCGGCATCGCCATGCGTGGCGCCCATGCCGCCGCCGATGCTGACGTTGTAGCCGAGCAACACATCGCCTTCAAAAATCGCGATGAAACCCAGATCCTGCGCGAACACATCCACATCGTTGTACGGCGGAATGGCGAAGCCGATCTTGAACTTGCGCGGCAGGTAGGTGTCGCCGTACACGGGCTCGGCTTCCGCGCCGCTGTCGACGACTTTTTCTTCGTCAAGCCAGATTTCGTAGTAGGCGCGGGTGTTCGGCAACAGGTGTTCGGATAGCGCGGTCGCCTGAGCGAACACTGCAGCATGGACGCGCGACCGCATCGGATTCGCGGCGACGGCGACGTTGCGGTTGACGTCGCCGCAGGCCGCAAGCGTATCGATCAGTGCGGCGTTGATCGCCTGCATGGTGGATTTCAGTTCGCCCTTGATCACGCCATGGAACTGGAATGCCTGCCGCGTGGTGATGCTCAGGCCGCGTTCGGCGTACGTGGTCGCGATGTGGTCGAGCTTGAGCCATTGCGCTGGCGTGATCACGCCGCCCGGCGTTCGCGTGCGGATCATGAAGCTGTACGCCGGCTCGAGCTTCTGCAGCCGGCGCTCCTCGCGGATGTCGCGGTCATCCTGCTGGTAGCTGCCGTGATACTTGATCAGCGTCTGGTCGTCCTCGCGCAGCGCGCCAGTAACGGGATCGGCGAGCGATTGCAGCAAAGTGCCGCGCAGGCGGTGGCTGGATTGCTTGATGTCTTCGACGGAATGCGCGCTCATCGCGAAGCATTCGCAAGGCGTAGGGCTTGCCCTGGGCCGCCGCCTTTCGTGACGCTTGCCTCGCGGATGGCGTGGTGACCTGGAGCCCACACTACGAAGGTCTGGATGTCCATTAATACACGTCCCGTGCGTAACGTCCCTGCGCCTGCAGGTCGTTCAGATAGTCATTGGCGTCATCAACCGATCTGCCGTCGTGTTGCGAGATGACGTCGAGCAATGCCGCGCGCACATCCTTCGCCATGCGCGTCGCGCCGCAGACGTACAAGTGCGCCCCGTTTTGCAGCCATGCGTACAGCTCGCGGCCGTGTTCGTGCAGGCGATGCTGGACATACACCTTTTCCGACTGATCGCGCGAGAACGCGAGATCGAGGCGATGCAACCCGCCCTGCTTGAGCGCGCGCTGCCATTCCAACTGGTACAGGAAATCGCTGCGGCCGTGCGGATTGCCGAACAACAGCCAGTTGCGCCCGCTCGCGCCGACGACCACGCGCTCCTGCACGAAGCCGCGAAACGGCGCGACGCCGGTGCCTGGGCCGATCATGATGATGTCGCGCGACGCATCCTTCGGCAGGCGGAAGCGCTCGTTGTGTTCGATGCACACCGGCAGGGAATCGCATTCCGCTGCGCGTGCGATGAAGTTCGACGCTGCGCCCCAACGCGTGTCGCCATCCCGCTCGTATTCGACATGCGCGATGGTGAGATGCGCTTCGTCGCCGACAGCTTTCTGGCTGGATGCAATCGAATACAG
Organism: Pseudomonadota bacterium; assembly: GCA_030856725.1. Classification (GTDB taxonomy): domain Bacteria; phylum Pseudomonadota; class Gammaproteobacteria; order Xanthomonadales; family Xanthomonadaceae; genus JALYOU01. Next base: position 5,341 of record JALYOU010000075.1, on the reverse strand, counting down.
GCGTGGGGCCATCGGCCGCAGCGCGCCGACCAGTTCATCCGCAGACCATGCGCCGGGATACATGCGCAACAGGTCGATGACCTGCTGCTCGGCCAGCAGCCGCGCGAAGTCTTCGGCGTTGCCCGGTGCTAGCAGACGATTCAGTGCATCGCTGCGCGCATGCGCGGCATGCGTGGCGACGAACGGACGTGTCAGGCGGGTCAGTTCGCGCCGGGAGGAGAGCCATTGCCGCAGCGGCAACGACTGGGCGTCGCGCGTCACAACCGTACCGCCTTCCAGCTCCAGCGCTTGCATCACTGCATCCACCAGCGCCGGCGGATTGACAGGCCACATGCCGAGCGCATCGCCGGGCTCGTAATGCAAGCCGGAATCCTTCAAGGACACTTCGACATGGCGGATGTCGCGATCACTGCCGCGGCCGGTGATGCGCTGGTTGGCGAGCAGCTCCGCGGCGAACGGCGTGGCGCGGGTGAACGCGGGCGCGGCCGGCAGGGGCCGCAGTGGCGTGACCGTGGCCGATGGCGGCTGCGATTTCAGTGCATCGCGTGCCGTGTCCAGCGCGCGCGCGAGCCATGGATCGGCGATGGTTTCGACATCAAGATCGGCATCGCCACGGTCGAGCAATCGCGATGCGCCGAGTTCGGCCAGGCGCTCGTCGAGCTGGCGGCCGATCGCGCAGAACTGCGGATAACTCGAATCACCGAGTCCGAGTACCGCGTATTTGAGTTGCTTCAATTCCGGTGCGCGCTTGCCAGTGATGAATTCGACGAAGGCACGAGCGTCGTCCGGCGGATCGCCGTCGCCTTGCGTGCTGATGACAATGAAAAGATGACGCTCGTTCCTGAGCTCACGCACGGGATACGCATCGGCACGCAGCAGGCGCGTGGCAAGACCCGCGTTTTCGGCCTGCTGCGCCAGCGTTTCGGCCAGCCGTTTGGCATTGCCGGTCTGACTGCCGTACACGATGGTCAGCGTTTGCGCGGCCTGCGATTCGCTTGCCGGCACGGCGACCGGACGCGCGGGCGCCGCGTGCGAGCGCGCAAGCCCCGCCGCGTATCCCGACAACCACCACAATCCCGCGCCGTCGAGCCCTTCGGTCAGGCGCGACAGCAGGGTCGCCTGATCGAACGACAGCGGCGGAGCAGGGGAGACGGTAGCGGACATTGGCGGCATCGGAAACTTCGGATGCATGCAGACTAGGCAGCGCTGCTTGCCAGCGGAAAGGAACGCTGGTTATGCGCTTATGCACTGCGCGCATTTAACGCATCCCGATGGAATGTCGATACTGCCCGCCCACTGCTCCACACCACGACGATGGAACTTCCTCCCGCCGCCCTCACCGAAGATTTCCTGATTTACCTCGCCATCGGCTTCGCCGCCCAGATGATCGACGGCGCGCTGGGCATGGCCTATGGCGTGACCGGGTCCAGCCTGTTGCTCGGTCTGGGCATTCCGCCGGCCGTCAGCAGCGCCACGGTGCACGCGGCAGAATGCTTCACCACCGGCACCTCGGCGCTATCGCATCACGCCTTCGGCAACATCGACCGGCGTCTGTTCAAGCGGCTGTTGCTGCCGGGCGTGATTGGCGCGGCGGCCGGCGCTTATCTTCTGACCAGTCTTCCCGGCGATGCGCTCAAGCCGTGGATCGCGGTCTACCTGTTGCTGATCGGCATCGTGCTGGTGGTGAAAGCCTTTCGCGTATTCCCGCCACGCGAGGTCACGACGCATCTGACGCCGCTGGGGTTTTTCGGCGCGCTGATCGATGCGATCGGCGGTGGCGGCTGGGGGCCGATCGTGGCCAGCAATCTGCTCGCACGCGGCAACGAATTCCGGCTCACCGTCGGTACCGTCAACGCCGTCGAATTCTTCGTGACGTTGACCGCATCAATCGTGTTCTTGCTGACCATCGGCCTTGGCCACTGGCCGATCATCCTCGGCCTCGCGCTGGGCGGCGTCGTGGCCGCGCCGCTGGGCGCGTGGATCATCCGTATCGTGAAGCCGCGCCCGATGCTGTGCGTGGTGGGCCTGCTGGTGATCGGCCTGAGCGTGCGCACCTTGTTGAAGCACTTCAATGCGATTTGAGTCAGGATTGGCGCCGGACCGCCGCATGCCCCGGATTTTCGTGCCGAATACGTCAACATCAACCGCATCGCCCAACCTCAGCCACCTGGACCGCCTCCAGGCCGAGAGTCTGCACATCCTGCGCGAGGTCGCGGCCGGGTTTCGCAATCCCGTGCTGTTGTATTCCGTCGGCAAGGACAGTTCGGTACTGCTGCACCTGCTGCTGAAGGCGTTCGCGCCCGGCAAGCCGCCGATCCCGCTGCTGCATGTCGATACCGGCTGGAAGTTCCGCGAGATGATCGCCTTCCGCGACCGCCGCGCGGCCGAGACCGGCGTCGAGTTGCGCGTGCACATGAATCCCGACGGCGTGGCGCAGGGCATCGGCCCGCTCAGCCACGGCGCCAGCGTGCACACCGACGTGATGAAGACGCAGGCGTTGAAGCAGGCGCTGGATCAATACGGTTTCGACGCGGCCATAGGCGGCGCACGCCGCGACGAAGAAAAATCGCGCGCCAAGGAACGCATCTTCTCCTTCCGCAACGCGCAGCACCGCTGGGATCCCAAACAGCAGCGCCCGGAGTTGTGGAACCTCTACAACACGCAACTGCACAAGGGCGAAAGCGTGCGCGTGTTTCCGTTGTCCAACTGGACCGAGCTCGACATCTGGCTTTACATCTACCGTGAGAACATTCCGGTGCCCTCGTTGTACCTCGCCGCCGAAAGGCCGGTCGTCGAGCGCGACGGTGCGTTGATTCTGGTTGATGACGAACGCCTGCAACTGCGCGATGGTGAAACACCACTACGAAAACAGGTGCGTTTCCGCACGCTCGGCTGCTACCCGCTAACGGGCGCAGTCGAATCGAACGCAGACACGCTGGAAAAAGTGATCGCGGAAATGCTGGTGGCGACGACATCGGAGCGCCAAGGTCGCGTCATCGACCATGATCCGGCGGCGTCGATGGAGAAGAAAAAGCGCGAGGGGTATTTCTGATGCGCAGGAATGTATCGCTTGTGTTTCGTAGGAGCGGCTTCAGCCGCGAGCTTTCGATTTACCAACACGTCGGAGAAGAGCTCGCGGCTAAAGCCGCTCCTACGAAGAACGGATCCTCAAAGGCCGCCGTATGAACGCTGCCGCCAACATCGCCCAATACCTGCAACAGCACGAGAATAAATCCCTGCTGCGCTTCATCACCTGCGGCAGCGTGGACGACGGCAAGAGCACGCTGATCGGACGCTTGCTGCATGACAGCAAGGCCCTGTTCGCCGACCAGCTGGCCGCGCTGGAATCCGACAGCCGCCGCCACGGCACGCAGGGCGATGCGATCGATTACGCGCTGCTGCTCGACGGCCTCGCCGCGGAGCGCGAGCAGGGCATCACCATCGATGTCGCCTACCGCTTCTTCGACACCGACAAGCGCAAGTTCATCGTTGCCGACTGCCCCGGCCACGAGCAGTACACGCGCAACATGGCGACGGGCGCGTCCACCGCCGACCTCGCTGTAGTGCTGGTCGATGCACGCAAGGGATTGCTGACGCAGACGCGCCGCCACAGCTACATCATCTCGCTGCTTGGCATCCGCCACGTGCTGCTGGCGGTCAACAAGATGGACTTGGTGGCTTACGACGAAGCCGTGTTCACGCGAATCGTCGACGAGTATCGCGCGCTTGCCGAGCAGCTCGGCATCGCCAACGTCACCGCCGTGCCGCTGTCGGCGCTCAATGGTGACAACCTGCTGCAACGCTCGCCATCGACACCGTGGTACCGCGGCCCGAGCGTGCTCGGACATCTGGAGTCGGTGCAGATCGACAACACTCACGTCGAAAGCGGGCACGTCGAAAGCGGGCACGTCGCAAGCGGGCACGGCGACAGCGGATTCCGCCTGCCGGTGCAATGGGTCAATCGTCCGCACCAGGATTTCCGCGGCTTCGCCGGCACGCTTGCGGCCGGCATCGTTGCACCGGGCGACGACGTGGTCGTGCTGCCATCGGGACGCCGCACGCAGGTTGCGCGCGTGCTCGGTCCCGACGGCGATGTCGCCAGTGCGCGCGCTGGGCAGGCAATCACGCTGACGCTCACCGATGAAGTGGATGTCAGTCGCGGCGATGTCATCGCCGCTCCGCACGATGCACCCGCCGTCGCCGACCAGTTCGCCGTGCACCTGCTGTGGATGGGCGATGCCCCATTGCTGCCCGGTCGTTCGTACTGCCTCAAGCTCGGCGCGCGCAGCGTCGCGGCCACGGTCAGCGCGATCAAACACAAGGTCGATGTCAATACGCAGGCGCAGCTCGCGGCCACGCATCTGGAACTCAACGAAGTCGCCTACTGCAATCTCGAACTCGACGAGCCGATCGTGTACGAGCCCTACGCCGTCAACCGCGCGCTAGGCGCCTTCATCCTGATCGACCGACAGATCAATGCAACCGTCGCTGCCGGCACGATCGACTTCGCTTTGCGGCGCGCCGGCAACATCCACTGGCAGCACCTCGATGTCGATAAAGCCGCGCGCGCGCGCGCCAAGGGCCAGCAGGCGCGCTGCGTGTGGTTCACCGGCCTGTCGGGCGCGGGGAAATCGACGATTGCCAACCTGGTCGAAAAACGCCTGCATGCGCTCGGACAGCACACCTACATCCTTGACGGCGATAACGTCCGTCATGGGTTGAATCGCGATCTTGGTTTCACCGACGAGGATCGTGTCGAGAACCTGCGCCGCGTCGCCGAAGTCGCGAAGTTGATGACCGATGCCGGCCTGATCGTGCTGGTCAGCTTCATCTCACCGTTCCGCGCCGAGCGCGCGGCGGCGCGCGCGATGTTCGGCGACGACGAGTTCATCGAAGTGTTCGTCGACACGACGCTGGCGGCGGCCGAAGCGCGCGACGACAAGGGCCTCTACGCCAAGGCGCGTCGCGGTGAATTGCCGCATTTCACCGGCGTGGATTCGCCGTATGAAGTTCCGGAGAAGCCGGACCTGCGACTGCAAACCGATCGCGATCCGGCGGATGTGTTGGCGGAACGGGTGGTGGCGAAGTTGCTCGGACGCCTTCCGTAACGCACGCAAACAGGGCGTTTCTTGTAGGAGCGCCTCTTAGGCGCAATGAGGCTTCACCGGCTTTGTAAACAGGGTTTTCGAGTACTGCGCTTCTGGAACACCGACGTGCTGTCGAACATCGAATGCGTCTACACCATCATCGAGGCGGAATTGAAAAAACCATTGCCACCCGCGCGCCCGACATCGCCATGGGGAAATCGTGCCTCGGCTCAGGCACACCCCCATCCCAACCC
>JALYOU010000370.1 GCA_030856725.1 Pseudomonadota bacterium | reverse complement strand
GTCATGGATTTCATCGCCCAAATCCAGGCGCATCTCATGTCGCACCAGTATGAGAGCCTGCTGAAGAAGGCCAATTTGAAGGGGGGAGCCAGAGCACGCTGACGCGGCATGCCGCATCGCTCTGGCGAGCGCCCGCCATGGATGGACGGGCAGGACTCCTCCGTAAGCCAATACTGTTGCGCCATGGATGGCATGAAGACGCCTTTCCGGATCACGGCAAGGCAATTGATGGGCGACTCACGCGGCATCCCGCGCGTGAGTAAGCACTAGCTAGCCTCCGCGCAAGAGTAGCGCGGAGCGGACGAAGGACCCATTCAGGGGCCGGATGCCGGCGAACGCTTGTCGCCAGAGCATGGGCACGCTCCCCATGCCGGTTCATCTGACGGCTTTCTGCGTCTTATGGCTTCCAAGTAACCCGGGATCTTGTTAAAATTTCCAGTTCACTGCGCCGGGTCCAGATGGCCCGCCGCCAAACCGTTTGGAGAACGCCGTCATGGCGCGTATTGCAGGTGTCAATCTGCCTGCCCAGAAGCATGTCTGGGTTGGGTTGCAAAGCATTTACGGCATCGGCCGTACCCGTTCGAAAAAGGTCTGCACGGATGCCGGCGTCACCTTGGCAACCAAGATCCGCGATCTGTCCGAGCCCGAAGTCGAGCGCTTGCGCTCCGAAGTCGGCAAGTACGTGGTCGAAGGCGATCTGCGCCGTGAAGTCGGTATCGCGATCAAGCGACTGATGGATCTGGCGTGCTATCGCGGCTTGCGTCATCGCCGTGGCTTGCCGTTGCGCGGCCAGCGCACTCGCACTAATGCCCGTACCCGCAAGGGTCCGCGCAAAGCCATTAAAAAGTAAGTCGATGCATCCCTGCATCGCTCATTCTTAGGATTCATCGCAATGGCCAAGCCGGCAGCAGCAAAAACCAAGAAGAAGATCAAGCGCGTCGTCACCGACGGCATCGCGCACGTCCACGCTTCGTTCAACAACACGATCATCACGATCACCGATCGCCAGGGCAATGCCTTGTCGTGGGCGACTTCGGGTGGCGCGGGTTTCCGCGGTTCGCGCAAGTCGACGCCGTTCGCCGCGCAGGTCGCCGCCGAGAAGGCTGGCAAGGCCGCGCTCGATTACGGCGTCAAGGCGCTGGAAGTCCGCATCAAGGGTCCGGGCCCAGGCCGCGAGTCCGCAGTGCGTTCGTTGAACAACGTCGGCTACAAGATCATCAACATCATCGACGTCACGCCGATTCCGCATAACGGGTGCCGTCCGCCCAAAAAGCGGCGTGTCTGAGGGTTTGTTTGTTTTAGCGATCGTCCCTGATCGCGAAAATCAAAAACCGGCCATCCATGGCCGGACTACTGGAAAAGCATATGGCACGTTATATCGGTCCTACCTGTAAGCTCGCGCGGCGCGAAGGCGCCGACCTGTCGCTCAAGAGCCCGACGCGCGCGTTGGATTCCAAGTGCAAGCTGGAGCAGAAGCCCGGCCAGCACGGCGCGACGATGACCCGCAAGGGCAAGCTGTCCGACTACGCTACCCAGCTGCGCGAGAAGCAGAAGGTCAAGCGCATCTACGGGTTGCTGGAGCGTCAGTTCCGCAACTACTACAAGAAAGCCTCGACCAAGAAAGGCAATACCGGCGAGAACCTGCTGCAGTTGCTTGAGACGCGTCTCGACAACGTGATCTACCGCATGGGTTTCGCGGTGACACGTCCGGCCGCACGCCAGCTGGTGTCGCATCGCGGCATTCTGGTCAACGGCAAGCCGGTCAACCTGCCTTCGTACCAGATCAAGGCAGGCGACGCGATCGCATTGTCCGAGCGCGCACAGAAGCAATTGCGTGTGCAGGAAGCGTTGAACGTCTCGTCGCAGATGGATCTCTCGCCGGGCTGGATCGAAGTCGACTCCAACAAATTCAGTGGCGTATTTAAGTCCGTTCCGGACCGTGCAGATCTGCCCGCCGATATCAACGAAGCGTTGATCATCGAGTTGTACTCGAAGTAATTCTTTTTGTTTCGCACCTCTGGTTCCGCTGGAGGTTTGCAGGAGAAGTCATACATGTCGGTTAACGCCAATCAAGTGCTGCGCCCGCGCGGCCCCCAGATCGAACGCCTCGCCGACAACCGTGCGAAGGTCGTGATCGAACCGCTGGAGCGCGGCTACGGCCACACACTCGGCAACGCGCTGCGTCGCGTGCTGCTGTCGTCCATCCCCGGTTACGCCATCACTGAAGTCGAGATCGACGGCGTGTTGCATGAATACACCACGGTTGAAGGCCTGCAGGAAGACGTGCTGGAAGTGCTGCTCAACCTCAAGGACGTCGCCATCCGCATGGGTACCGGCGATTCCTCGACGCTCACCCTCAGCAAGCAGGGTCCGGGCGTCGTGACCGCTGCCGACATCAAGACCGACCACAACGTCGAGATCCTCAATCTCGACCACGTGATCGCGCATCTGACCAAGGACACCGCGCTCAACATGCGCCTGAAAATCGAGCGCGGCTTCGGCTATCAGCCCGCTACGGCGCGTCGTCGTCCGGATGAAGAAACACGCACCATTGGCCGCCTGATGCTTGATGCCTCGTTCTCGCCGGTACGCCGCGTTGCGTACGCGGTGGAAGCCGCGCGCGTCGAGCAACGTACCGACCTTGACAAGCTGGTGCTGGAAATCGAGACCAACGGCACGATCGATGCCGAGGAAGCGGTGCGCACGGCGGCCGACATCCTCACCGATCAGTTGTCGGTGTTCGGCGACTTCACACATCGCGAGCGTGGTGCGGCCAAGCCGGCCGCGACTGGCGTGGATCCGGTCCTGCTGCGTCCGATCGACGACCTGGAACTGACGGTGCGTTCGGCCAACTGCCTCAAGGCCGAGAGCATCTATTACATCGGCGACCTGATCCAGAAAACCGAAGTCGAACTGCTCAAGACCCCGAACCTCGGCAAGAAGTCGTTGACCGAGATCAAGGAAGTGCTTGCACAGCGCGGTTTGTCGCTCGGCATGAAGCTCGAAAACTGGCCGCCGGCAGGAATTTCCCAGCACGGCATGATGGGGTGAGGTAGCGCTTGCGAGCCATCGGTTCGCGCGCTGTCGAACGCACGGTCAGGATAACTAGGCCGGACGTTCAATCATCAGAAGTGTTGCGCCAGGATGGCAACCGCAAGACCACAGAACAGAATCATTTAAGGGAACATCGTCATGCGCCACCAGAAATCAGGACGCAAGTTCAGCCGCACCAGCGCGCATCGCAAGGCGATGTTCGTCAACATGGCGGCCTCGCTGATCAAGCACGAACTGATCCGCACCACGCTGCCGAAGGCGAAGGAACTTCGCCGCGTCGCCGAGCCGCTGATCACCATGGGCAAGACCGACGGCGTCGCAAACCGCCGCTTGGCCATGTCGCGACTGCAGGACAAGGAAGCGGTCGGCACGTTGTTCACCGTGCTCGGCCCGCGTTACCGCGAGCGTCCGGGCGGTTACCTGCGCATCCTCAAGTGCGGCTTCCGCGCTGGCGACAATGCGCCAATGGCTTACGTGGAACTCGTCGATCGCCCACAGGTGACCGATGCCTCGGCCGAGTAATCGATCCGCTGCAAATACTGAAAACCCCGGACTGGTTCCGGGGTTTTTTGTTATCGTAAATCCATGAAACCGAATCCCATTCGCTGGACGTTTCGCGCGCAATTCCTGGCAGGATTCGCGATCTGCGCGGCACTCATCGCCTATGCGCTGTACGTGCAGTTCGTGGAGCGTTTGCTTCCATGCCCCTTCTGCATTTTCCAGCGGATTGCGTTTGCCACGCTCGGTGTCGTATTCCTGGTCGGCGGCCTGCATGCACCCAAAAGCGCCTCAACACGAGGATTTTATGGCGTGCTGGCAGTCATTGCGGCGGTGATCGGCGCCGGGGTCGCTGGACGCCACGTCTGGGTACAGCTGTTCCCGCCACCGATTCCATCCTGCGGCGCAGGCATGGATTTCATGCTGCAGACCATGCCTGTAAGCGGCATCATCCGAAAAGTGCTCACTGCTTCCGGTGATTGCAGCAACATCGACTGGATGTTCCTTGGCTTGTCGATGCCGGCTTGGTGCCTCGTGTTTTTCGTGGCTCTGGCTGCCTGGGCCTTGCATGCAGGGTTTCGTCGCCGCTGACGCTTCATGAACACATGCCGGATGAACGTTGCAGTGATCCGGCATCCGGCGGAAGATGGCGCGCAGCATCGGCGGCCTGCCGATTCAGATATCAAGATCATGTCCAGTTCCGATCGCAACCTCCGCGCCGTCAACGTGCCGAACGACTGGACACCGGCCAGCTGGCGCTCGCGTCCGGCATTGCAGTTGCCGACCTATCCGGATGCGCAGGCACTGGCGTCGGCGCTCGAGGAATTGCACGCGCTGCCGCCACTGGTAACGTCGTGGGAAATCATGGCGCTCAAGCAGCAACTGGCCGAGGCGCAGGAAGGCAAGCGCTTCCTGCTGCAGGGCGGCGACTGCGCCGAAAGCTTCAGCGATTGCAGTTCCGAGGTCATTTCCAACCGGCTCAAGGTGCTGCTGCAGATGAGCCTGGTACTGGTGCACGGCTTGCGGCTGCCGGTGATACGCGTGGGCCGTTTCGCCGGACAGTACGCCAAGCCGCGTTCGACCGATACCGAAACGCGTGGTGACGTCACGCTGCCGAGCTATCGCGGCGACATGGTCAACGCGCCCGAATTCACTACCGAAGCCCGCATTCCCGATCCGCGCCGCATGATCAAGGCCCATGCGCGCTCGGCGATGACGATGAACTTCGTCCGATCGCTGATCGACGGCGGTTTCGCCGATCTGCACCATCCCGAGTATTGGGATCTCGGCTGGGTCACGCACTCGCCGCTTGCCGACGAATACCACCGCATGGTCGGTGCCATCGGAGACGCGGTGCGTTTCATGGAAACGCTATCCGGTTCGGAAGTGCACAATCTCAATCGCGTTGATTTCTACACCTCGCACGAAGCACTGTTATTACCGTACGAGGAAGCGCAGACGCGTCAGGTACCGCGGCAATGGGGCTGGTTCAACCTGAGCACGCACTTCCCGTGGATCGGCATGCGCACTGCGGCTCTCGATGGCGCGCACACTGAGTATTTCCGCGGCATCCGCAACCCGATCGCGATCAAGGTCGGGCCTTCCGTGACGCCGGACCAGCTGCTGAAACTGATCGACGTGCTCAACCCGGATGACGAACCCGGACGCATGAGCTTCATCCATCGCATGGGCGCGTCGCATGTGGCCGACAAGCTACCGCCGCTGCTGGACGCTGTGCGTCGCGATGGCCGTCGCGTGTTGTGGATCTGCGACCCGATGCACGGCAACACCGAGTCCACCAGCAACGGCTACAAGACCCGGCGCTTTGCCAACATCCGCAGCGAGATCGAACGCTCCTTCGAGTTGCACGCGGCGGCGGGGACACGGCTTGGGGGCGTGCACCTGGAACTGACCGGCGAAGACGTCACCGAATGTACCGGCGGCGCGCGCGATCTTACCGATACGGACCTGGAACGCGCTTACCGCTCGACCGTCGATCCGCGTCTGAATTACGAGCAGGCGCTGGAGACGGCGATGCTGATCGTACGCAAGCACGCACAATTGGCGGTGCCTGCACCTGCCTGATTACGGACGTTCCCATCTTGTGACTCTTGAAAATCCAATTGCTCTGGTAGGAGCGACTTCAGTCGCGAGCTCCTGGTTCTGGAGTACCAAAATCATGGCCGTCTCTCCAAAGCTACTCGCAGTCAGCGTGTTGCTCCTATGCGGCGCAGCATCCGCTGAAGTCCGTATCGTTCCACAGGACAGTGGCGTCAAAGTGCGCTTGCGCGGCATCTCAGCCGTGGACGCGGATGTGGCTTGGGCCAGCGGCCGTGAGGGAACCGTGCTGCGTACGAGCGACGGTGGAAAACACTGGCAGGTGATCAAGGTGCCGGGCGCGGAAGGGCTGGATTTTCGCGATGTCGAAGGCTTCGATGCGGACAACGCCGTGGTCCTGAGCATCGGTTCCGGCGAAACGTCGCGCGTGTACCGCACGCAGGATGCGGGCATGACTTGGACATTGGTTTTGCAGAATCGCGATCCGCACGCGTTCTTCGATTGCATGACGTTTGATGGGAACAAGGGCTGGATGCTGGGTGATCCGGTCGAGGGCCAATTCCAGATTCATGCCACCGATGACGCCGGCCACAGCTGGCGCTTGCTGCCGTCAGGGCCGCGCGCGGGAGAAGGCGAGGCCGCATTTGCAGCGAGCGGCTCGTGCATCGCAAAAGTACCAGGCGCACTGGTGGTCGGTACGGGCGGGAGCCGGGCACGATTCCATGTGCTGCGCGACGGACATTCGCAATGGCGGATGCGCGAGAGCGGCATGGTGCGCGCCAAATCCGAGGCTGGCGTGTTTTCACTCGCGCCGACGGCGGCCGGTGCGTTCGCGGTGGGCGGCGATTATGTTGCGGAACAGGCGCCGGGGAATGCCTCCGAGTGGCGCATGGGCGACAAGGCAAATCCAGTGATCCGTGCGATAGCGCCGCGCGGCTATCGTTCGGGTGTGGCGTGTCTCGATGCCACGCAGCTGATGTGCGTGGCAGCCGGCCCAAGCGGTGTCGATGCATGGAATGCAGTCGCCTGGAAGTCGGTCTCCGATGTCGGCTACGACGCCATCGACCTGGCGGGTAACGTTGGTTGGGCGAGTGGTGATGCGGGGCGGATTGCCCGCGTCGAAATCAGCGATTGATCGATTGCCGATCGTCTCGGGCAGAGCGGCACATGGGGCAGGCGTTTTTTTAGCATCTGCGGGCACGAACAACGTGCCCGCTCGACATTTATTTCGTTTGGGCTGACTGTTTGGTGGCAAGCGATACGGTCGGCAGGAAACGCGGCGGTTTGCGGGCTTTAGTGGCTTGCTCGAACGCATAACCAAGCTCGATCAGGCGGGGTTCGCTCCACGCTGGGCCCATGAAGACGATGCCGAGCGGCAGGCCGTGGCTGTCGCCCATCGGCACGGTGATGCTGGGCGTGCCGGCGACTGCGGCTGCGCCGTAGCCAGCGCCGGTGAAATGGTCGCCGTTGATGAGATCGGTAGGCCATGCGGGCGACATCGACGGCGCGATGAGCGCATCGAGATCCTGCGCTTTCAGTGTCGCGTCGATGCCTTCAGGACCGGCCAACCGCCGCGCTTTCATGCGTGCGTCGATGTACGCCCGATCCTTCAGCGTGCCTTTCGCGTTTGCGCGCTCGAACAGTTCCTGTGCGAAGTAGGGCATTTCCTTTGCCGCGTTCTGCTTGTTGAACTCGATCAGCCCCGCCAGGGTCTTGATCGGCGCATCGCTTTTAGCCAGATAGCTTTCAAGGTCGGCCTTGAATTCGTACAGCAACACTTCGAATTCCGCATCGTCCCACTGGCCTGAGGTTGGGATGTCCGCATCGACGACCACCGCGCCTGCCGCCTTGATCGCGGCGATGGCGCGCTCGAACTGCGCATCGACATCGGGCTGATAGCCCATTGATTTTCGTACCACGCCGATGCGAGCGCCACGCAATGCGTCTTTGTTCAAGCGCGCGGCGTAATCGAACACGGTGTGCCCGCTGCTCTGTGTCGTCGCGACATCCGCATCGTCGCGGCCGACGATCGCGGCCAGCAGCAGCGCCGCGTCCGTCACCGTGCGCGTCATCGGTCCGGCGGTGTCCTGGCTGTGCGAAATCGGAATGATGCCGCTGCGGCTGACCAGACCCACTGTGGGTTTGATGCCGACCAGGCCGGCGACTGCAGCCGGGCAGATGATGCTTCCGTCGGTTTCGGTGCCGATGCCCGCCGCTGCAAGACTCGCCGCGATCGCGGTGCCGGTGCCGGAACTCGAACCGCAGGGATTGCGATCCAGCGCATATGGATTTTTGGTCTGACCGCCGCGTCCACTCCAGCCCGAGGTCGAACGTGTTGAACGGAAGTTCGCCCATTCGCTCAGATTGGTCTTGCCCAGGATCACAGCGCCTGCTTCACGTAATCGCTGGACAAGGAAGGCGTCGGTCTTGGGACGGTGGTTGGCCAGTGCAAGCGAACCGGCCGAGTTCACCATCGGCGTGGCATCGATGTTGTCCTTGAGCAGGATCGGCACGCCGTGCAGCGGGCCAAGCACGTTACCTGCCTTGCGCTGCGCGTCGCGCGCGTCTGCTTCCTTCAAGGCATTGGGGTTGAGTTCGATGACCGCGTTGAGCGTTGGGCCCGCGTCGTCGATGGCGGCGATGCGGTCGAGATAGGCTTGCGTCAGCGCGCGGCTCGTCAAGGCGCCTTGTGTCATCCGTGTTTGCAGCGTCGTGATATCCGTTTCAGCGAAGGCGAATTCGCTTTCAGCGCTTTCTGTTTTCGTTGCCGGGGTTTCGGGCGAGCGGGATGTGCGATCGCATGCCTGCAGCAGGAGTAAGGAAGCAGCCAACGGCAGGAGCAGTTTCATCGCGGTGTCCCCGGGTGCTGGTGGAAGCCGGCAGGATAAGCGATTCCTTGACGGGTCCGGATGGGCGGGGTCACCCCTGTCCAGCAATGAAAAAGCCCGGATGTTGGGAACATCCGGGCTTTTGATCGCTGGACAAGTATGCAGCGCTTACGCCGCGCGGCTGGCGCGCTTGCGGTCATTCTCCGTGCGCGCCTTCTTGCGCAGGCGGATCGCCTTGGGCGTGATCTCCACCAGTTCATCGTCGTCAATGAATTCCAGCGCCTGCTCCAGCGACAGCTTGATCGCCGGAACCAGACCCTCGTCGATGTCCTTGCCGGCAGCACGGAAGTTGGTCAGCTGCTTGCCACGCAGGGCGTTGACGGTGAGGTCGTTGTCCTTGGAATGGATGCCGACCAGCTGGCCTTCGTAGATTTCCTCGCCCGGTTCAATCAGCAGGCGTCCGCGTTCCTGCATCGCGACCTGCGCATAGGCCGGCGAGGAGCCGGTGCCGTTGGAGATCATGACGCCATTCTGGCGCTGGCCGATGTCGCCTTCGCTGCGAGGACCGTAGTGGTCGAACACATGGAACAGCAATCCGGTACCTGCAGTGATGGTACGGAACTCGGTCTGGAAACCGATTAGCCCGCGCGCCGGGATCATGAAGTCGATGCGCACGCGGCCCTTGCCGTCGGGTTCCATGTTGGTCAGCTGCGCCTTGCGCTCGCCGAGGCGCGCCATGACGCCGCCCTGGAATTGTTCTTCCAGATCCACCACCAGCGACTCGTACGGTTCCATCTTCTGTCCGTCGATGTCCTTGATGATGACTTCGGGACGCGAAACCGCCAGCTCGTAGCCTTCGCGGCGCATGGTTTCGATCAGGATCGACAGGTGCAGTTCGCCTCGGCCGCTGACCTTGAACTTGTCCGCGTCCTCGGTCTCCTCGACCTTGAGCGCGACGTTGTGCTGGGTCTCGCGCACGAGGCGGTCGCGCAACTGACGTGAGGTCAGGAACTTGCCGCCGCTGCGGTCTTTCACGCCGGCGAACGGCGAGTCGTTGACCTGGAAGGTCATCGAAATCGTGGGCTCATCCACCGTCAACACCGGCAGCTGTTCAACCGCGCCGAGTTCGCAGATGGTGTCGGAAATACCCAGGCCTTCGATACCGGAGATGGCAATAATGTCGCCGGCTTGCGCTTCCTTGACTTCATGCCGCTCAAGGCCGAGAAAGCCGAGCACCTGCAGCACCTTGGCATTGCGGGTCTTGCCTTCGCGGTCGATGACCGTGACCTGCTGGTTGGTCTTGATGGTGCCGCGCTGCACGCGGCCGATGCCGATGATGCCGACATAGTTGCTGTACTGCAGCGAGGTCACGCGCATCTGGAACGGGCCGTCGAGATCCACCGGCGGCGGCGCGACGTGGTCGACGATGGTCTGGAACAGCGGTGTCATGTCG
>JALYOU010000074.1 GCA_030856725.1 Pseudomonadota bacterium | reverse complement strand
GGGTTGGGATTGGCGACATCCTGCCGCTGGGCTCTCAGGCGCGGGTGCTGGTGATGCTGGAAATGCTCACCGGCGTCGGCTATCTGGCAGCGGTCGTCGGCCGCCTGATCGGCCTGACCATCATCCGTGGCCGCGATACATAAGGCGGCCTCCGCCACCCTTTTTCGGCAGGCAGGGTCAACCGCAAAAGGTAGCCGCTGATCCGCGGATAAAACAGGGGTCAGAAAAACACATTTCAAAATGTTGAATGCGCTTCACTCGTGTTTATCTGCGTGATCCGGGAATCCGCGGCAAGTTTCCGCTTTTTTTTACAATGCAATGAAACCGGCCTATCCTGCGCGACGCTAGAAATTCGGCTTGTCCGGCGTGTCGTTGAAGCGCGTGATCGAATCGCGCAGCACCTGCCGCGCCTCGTCGCGGCCGCCCCAGCCGTCGAGCTTGACCCACTTGCCGGCTTCCAGATCCTTGTAGTGCTCGAAGAAGTAACCGATGCGGTCGAGCCAGTGTTTCGGCACATCGTCCACATGCTCGATGTGCGCGTAGCCGGGATAGACCTTGTTGATCGGCACGGCGAGTATTTTTTCATCATCGCCGGCCTCGTCTTTCATCCTCAGCACGCCCACCGGACGCACGCGGATCACTGAACCGGGGATCAGCGCCAGCGGCATCAGCACCAGCACGTCGGCCGGATCGCCGTCGCCGCACAGCGTGTGCGGAACATAGCCGTAGTTGCACGGGTAGCGCATCGGCGTGGACAGCACGCGATCGACGAAGATCGCGCCGCTGACCTTGTCTACCTCGTATTTGACCGGCTCGGCGTCCTTGGGAATTTCGATGATGACGTTGATTTCTTCCGGCGGATTGCTGCCGGTGGGGACGAGGGCCAAGGCCATGAGTTGCTCCAGTACGGATGCGGGGCAGGGGGGCCGCGCGTGGGAAGGTGCGCATTTTACGCGGTGCGGTTCGATCCCGGTCAGGAGCATTCGCCTTTCGTGGGAGCAGCTTTTGTAGGAGCAGCTTTTGTAGGCGGCTTCAGCCGCGACTCTGCGTTTCCCTGACATTCCAATCGAGAGCTCGCGGCTGAAGCCGCTCCTACGAAAATTGAAGGACAAAAAAAACCCCGCCTCGGCGGGGTTTTTTCGTCATGTCCGACGATGCTTACAGCAATGGCACCATCAACAACGCCACGATGTTGATGATCTTGATCAGCGGATTGATCGCGGGTCCCGCCGTGTCCTTGTAAGGATCGCCAACTGTGTCGCCGGTCACCGCGGCCTTGTGCGCCTCGGAACCCTTACCGCCGTGGTGGCCGTCTTCGATATGCTTCTTGGCGTTGTCCCACGCACCGCCGCCGGTGGTCATCGAGATGGCCACGAACAGACCGGTGACGATGGTGCCGATCAGCAATCCTCCCAGCGCCTGCGCGCCGAGCAGCAGGCCGACGACGACGGGCACGACCACCGGCAGCAACGACGGCACGATCATTTCCTTGATCGCCGACTTCGTCAGCATGTCGACCGCGCGCGAGTAATCCGGCTTGGCGGTGCCCTGCATGATCCCCGGGATTTCGCGGAACTGGCGGCGCACTTCCTCCACCACCGCGCCTGCCGCGCGGCCGACGGCTTCCATCGCCATCGCGCCGAACAGGTACGGGATCAGGCCGCCGATCAGCAGGCCGATGATCACCATGTGGTTGGACAGGTCGAAGGTCAGCGCCTCGTACACCACGCCGCCCGCGGCCGCGTTGGCTTCGCCGACGGTCGTCAGGTTGTGTGTGTAATCGGCGAACAGCACCAGTGCGGCCAATGCGGCCGAACCGATCGCGTAGCCCTTGGTCACCGCCTTGGTGGTGTTGCCAACGGCGTCCAGCGGATCGGTGACGGCACGGACTTCCGGCGGCAGCTCCGCCATCTCAGCGATGCCGCCGGCGTTGTCCGTGATCGGGCCATAGGCATCCAGCGCGACGATCATGCCGGCCATCGACAACATCGCCGTGGCGGCAATCGCGATGCCGTACAGGCCGCCCAGCAGATGCGCGCCCCAGATCGCGGCGCAGACCACCAGCACCGGCAGCGCGGTCGACTTCATCGAGATGCCGAGGCCCGCGATGATGTTGGTGCCGTGGCCGGTGGTCGATGCCGCGGCGATGTGCTGCACCGGCTTGAACTGGGTGCCGGTGTAGTACTCAGTGATCCACACGATCAGACCGGTCAGCACCAGGCCGATCAGCGCACAGGCGAACAGGTTGGTCGATGACGTGGCAAGCGTGCCGTCGAGCGTGGTCAGCCCATTGGGGAACATGTCCGCCGTGACGAACCAGAACGCGATCGCCGACAACACCGCCGACACGATCACGCCCTTGTACAGCGCGCCCATGATCGAGCCGCCTTCCTTCACCTTGACGAACATCGCGCCCACGATCGAGGCGATGATCGACACGCCGCCGAGCACCAGCGGATACAGCACGGCGTTGGTATCGACCGCGAACATCAATCCGCCCAGCAGCATCGTCGCGATGATGGTGACGGCATAGGTTTCGAACAGATCGGCCGCCATGCCGGCGCAATCGCCGACGTTGTCGCCGACGTTGTCCGCGATCACGGCCGGGTTGCGGGGGTCGTCCTCGGGAATACCGGCTTCGACCTTGCCCACCAGGTCCGCGCCGACATCCGCGCCCTTGGTGAAGATGCCGCCGCCGAGGCGCGCGAAGATCGAGATCAGTGACGAGCCGAAAGCGAGACCGACCAACGCATGCAAAGCCGGCTCGCCGGTGATGCCCATGTTGGCCAGCACCATCCAGTAGCCGGCCACGCCAAGCAGGCCGAGACCGACGACGAGCATGCCGGTGATGGCGCCGCCGCGGAACGCGACATCCATCGCCGGACCGATGCCGCGGCGCGCCGCTTCGGCGGTGCGCACATTGGCGCGCACCGACACGTTCATGCCGATGTAACCGGCCGCGCCCGACAGGACCGCGCCGATCAGGAAGCCGACCGCGGTGGGCCAGCCGAGGAAAAATCCGACCAGGATCAACAGCACCACGCCAACGATGGCGATGGTCGTGTACTGCCGGTTGAGATACGCGCGCGCACCTTCCTGGATGGCGCCCGCGATTTCCTGCATGCGCTCGTTACCGGCCGGTTGCCGGTTGATCCAACCCGTCGAAATGACTCCGTACAAAATCCCGACGGCCGCGCAAAAAAGCGCCAGCCACAAACCGTACTGCTCCAGCATGAATCCTCTCCCCGAATGGATGCCGATAACGAAAGTGCTGATTTCAAAGCCCCGCGACTATCGCACACGCTTTGTAGGCCCGCCAAACCATGACGAGCAAAAACGCCGCATCGGCCCGACCACCTGAAGGTTCGGTGCCGAAATAAAAAACGGTCGCTCGACCGCATTCGGCGAAAGCGAGTGCGTCGATTCCGCCCTACGAGTCTCGAAAGTGCCAAAAACTCCTCGGTATTCAGCGAC
>JALYOU010000366.1 GCA_030856725.1 Pseudomonadota bacterium | reverse complement strand
GCATTCTTTGATAAAGACGGGCTTTGCTGCACCGCAGCTATACTTCCAGCCAATGAGCAGGCTGTTTCGAGACGTCGCTGGCGGAGCGTTGAGTCCGCACGGGAGCGTGGTCTGCATCGGCGCTTTCGACGGTCTGCACCTCGGCCATCGCGTGCTGGTGCGCCATGCCGTTTCGCGTGCGCGTGCGATGGGATTGCCTTCGGTCGCATTGAGTTTCGAGCCGTTGCCGCGTGAGTTTTTTGCGTCGGTGGCCAAGCCGCCACGTCTCACCTTGCCGCGCGCCAAGTTCGAGGGATTACGCGACCTAGGTGTCGATATCGTCGGCCTGCTGCGCTTCAATCGCGTACTCGCGGCCATGGATGCCGAAACCTTCGTCCGCGACGTGCTCGCGGGCCGGTTGGCGGCGAAGGAAGTGTGGGTTGGGCCGGAATTCCGCTTCGGCCATCAACGGCAGGGCGACCTCCAGGCACTCCGCCGGCTCGGCAGCGAACTCGGTTTCGTGGCCGATGAAATCGCGCCAGTTCACATGGACGGCGAACGCGTTTCCAGCACCCGGATTCGCACCGCGTTGCGCGATGGCGACTTCGCGACGGCGACGCGGCTTCTCGGCCGTCCCTATGCCATCGACGGTCGTGTCGTGCGCGGCAAGCAATTGGGCCGCACCCTGGGATATCCCACCGCCAACCTGCGTTTCGGGCACAAGACCCCGGCGTTGTCCGGCATCTATGCGAGTTGGGTGCATGGCGTCCCACGGGGACTTCCTTCGGTCGTGGGCGCGCAACCGCGAGCATCGGTATCGAGTTTCGGCACACGGCCCACGGTGGGTGGCATCGAGCCCTTGCTGGAAGCCCATCTGTTCGATTTCGATGGCGACCTCTACGGTAAGCGCATCAGCGTCGAATTCGTGGCCAAACTGCGCAAAGAGGAAAAATTTCCCGACCTGCCGACGCTGGTCGCACAGATGCATCGCGATGCGGAAGAAGCATGCGTGATTCTCAAGAACACCCCTCAACTGAAAGAACCACAACGGGCGACCGCGTGAGCCACGATTACAAAGCCACCATCCACCTGCCGGCGACGGATTTCCCGATGCGCGGCGACTTGCCCAAGCGCGAACCGGACACGCTCAAGCGTTGGGAGGCGGAAGACCTTTACGCGGGCATTCGCAAGCAGGTCAAAGGCCGGCCGTCGTTCGTACTGCACGACGGTCCGCCGTACGCCAATGGCGCAATCCACATCGGCCATGCGGTCAACAAGGTACTCAAGGACATCGTGGTCAAGTCGAAGCTGCTGAGCGGATTCGATGCGCCCTACGTGCCGGGTTGGGATTGCCACGGCCTGCCGATCGAACACGCGGTCGAAAAAAAATTCGGCAAGGTTGGCGACAAACTCGACGCCGCCGCGTTCCGTGCGAAATGCCGCGAATACGCCGGTGAGCAGATCGACGCGCAACGCCGCGATTTCAAGCGTCTCGGCGTGATCGGCGACTGGCAACAGCCATATCGCACAATGGATTTCCGCTACGAAGCCGACATGCTGCGCGCGCTGGCGAAGATCGTCGAGCGCGGCCATGTGATCCGTGGCTTCAAACCGGTGCACTGGTGTTTCGATTGCCAGTCGGCGCAGGCCGAGGCTGAAATCGAATATCAGGACAAGGTGTCGCCTGCCGTCGATGTCGGTTATTCGGCGAGAGACCCGAAGACATTGGCGTCCGCATTCGGCGTCGCGATCGACGCCGATACCGATGTCGCCATGCCGATCTGGACGACGACGCCGTGGACGCTGCCCGCAAGCTTGGCAGTCACGGTCGGTCCGGATCTGGATTACGTGCTGGTCGAAGGCCCGCAGAACAAGGGCCGTCGTCAATGGTTGGTGCTGGTCGAAGACCTCGCACAGCGCGCACTGCAACGCTACGGCGTCGAAGATGTCGTCGTGCATGGCCTTGCTAAAGGCATCGAACTCGAAGGCCAACACCTGCAGCATCCGTTCTACGCGGAACGCGATATTCCTGTGCTGCTCGGCGAACACGTCACGGCGGAGGAGGGCACCGGCATCGTGCATACCGCGCCGGGTCACGGCCAGGACGATTTCATCGTCGGCCAACGCTACGGCCTCATCGATCAATACACCGCCGCGCAACTCAATCCGGTCGATGCGCGCGGTGTTTATCTGCCCAGTACGCCGCCTGCGGGCGAGGTTGCACTCGCTGGCCTGCACATCTGGAAGGCCAACGATGTCATCGCCGAACTCCTGCGTGGCAGCGGCCATCTGCTCGCGTCCAGCAAGCTCACGCACAGCTATCCGCACTGCTGGCGCCACAAGACGCCGGTTGCGTTCCGTGCCACACCGCAATGGTTCATCTCGATGGAGGAGGCCGGTTTGCGCCGCGATGCGCTTGCGGCGATCGGCACGGTGGCCTGGTTTCCGGATTGGGGCGAGGCGCGCATCGCGGGCATGGTGGAAGGTCGTCCGGACTGGACCATTTCGCGCCAGCGTTACTGGGGCGTACCGATCGCGTTGTTCATTGATCGCGAAAGTGGCGAGCCGCATCCCGATTCCGTTGCGTTGATGCGCAAGGTTGCCGACAAGGTTGAACTGGAAGGCGCTGATGCCTGGTACGCGCTCGATGCGGCGGAGTTGCTGGACAACGATGCCGCGCGCTACGACAAGGTCGCCGACATCCTCGATGTCTGGTTCGATTCAGGCGTCACGCACGAATGCGTGCTTGCGCAGCGGCCACTGGATGGCCTGCGCAAGCCTGCTGATCTTTATCTTGAAGGTTCCGATCAGCACCGCGGCTGGTTCCAGTCGTCCCTGTTGACTGGCGTCGCGATCGATGGTGTCGCTCCGTATCGGCAAGTGCTGACACATGGCTTTGTGGTCGACGCGGACGGACGCAAGATGTCCAAGTCGCTCGGCAATGTCGTCGAACCGCAGAAGGTCATCGACGCGATGGGCGCGGACGTGCTGCGGCTGTGGATCGCAGGGGCCGATTACCGCAACGAGATGTCGGTGTCGGACGAAATCCTCAAGCGCAGTGGCGATGCTTATCGGCGCATCCGCAACACCGCGCGCTTCCTGCTGGGCAACCTGCACGGATTCGAACCGGACCAACATCTGCGCCCGCTCGACGACATGGTCGCGCTGGATCGCTGGATCGTGCATCGCGCGCACGAGTTGCAGGAAAAAATCATCGACGCATACGCGCGTTACGACTTCGCCGAGATCGTGCAGGCGTTGTCGAATTTCTGCAGCGTCGACCTGGGGTCGCTGTATCTCGACGTGACCAAGGACCGGCTGTACACGATGCCGGAAGATTCGCGCGGGCGACGTTCGGCACAAAGCGCGATGTATCGCATCGCGCATGCCTTCGTTCGCTGGATCGCACCGATCCTCAGTTTCACCGCGGATGAGTTGTGGGGCCATTTGCAGGGCAAGCACGCGGACAACAAGTACGAGGGCAATGTGCTGTTCGCGACGTGGTACGACGGGCTTGCGCCGTTGCCGGAAGATGCTGCGCTGGCAACCCACGACTTCGAGCGTCTGCTGGCCCTGCGCGAACAGATGAGCAAGGTACTGGAGCCGATGCGTGCGAATGGAGAGATCGGTGCGGCGCTGGAAGCGGAGATCACGCTGCGCGCCAGCGTGACGGATCAGAACTGGCTCGCACCGCTGGTAGATGAACTGCGCTTCCTGCTCATCAGTGGCGATGTCGCAATGCAGGCAGTTGACGGAGACGGGGGCATCAGCGTCGTCGCAACGCGCACGGAGAAACAGAAGTGCGTTCGCTGTTGGCATTACCGTGTGGATGTCGGAGTACGCGACGGCCATCCTGAAATCTGTGGACGTTGTGTTGGCAACATCGAAGGCCCGGGCGAGGACAGGCAGTGGTTTTGATGTTCCTTTTCCCCTCGGGAGAAGTTGGCCGAAAGGCGGATGAGGGAGCGGACGTTCTGTTGTAGAACCATTCCCGCGAAGTCATTCTTCCGCCCTCACCGGGCGCCGCGCGCCACCTTCTCCCGAGGGGAGAAGGATCCAAAGCAAAAAGGCCTCACGCATGATGTCCAATCCAAAACCAAACGCCCTGATCTGGCTGACGCTCTCCATCACGGTCATCGCACTCGATCAACTCACGAAGTGGTGGGTGCTCACTTCATTGCCCGAATACCAGCCCATCCCCGTCATCGAAGGCTTCTGGAACTGGTACCGCACCTACAACACCGGCGCCGCTTTCAGTTTCCTCAGCGATGCCGGAGGCTGGCAGAAATACTTTTTCGTCGCGCTCGCGATCGGTATCACCGGCTTGTTGACGTTCTGGCTGTCGAAAACCCCGCGCCGCGACTGGAAATCGGCATTGCCATTCGCGCTGGTGATCGGTGGCGCCATCGGCAACATCATCGACCGCCTGCTACACGGCCATGTCGTCGATTTCATCCAGTGGCACTGGCGGGACCACTATTGGCCGGCCTTCAACATCGCCGATTCAGCCATCGTTGCCGGGGCCATCGGCATCGCCTTGTTTGGCTTGCTCGACAGCAAGGGCGCAGCAAAAACGCAGGCAAACTCCACCAACGTGGCGGAGTAAAATCCGTTCATGGATGTCCTGCTCGCCAACCCTCGTGGATTCTGCGCCGGTGTCGATCGCGCGATCGAGATCGTCAAGCGTGCGATTGATACGCTGGGCGCGCCGATTTACGTGCGTCACGAGGTGGTGCACAACCGCTTCGTCGTCGATGACCTCAAGCGCCGTGGTGCGATCTTCGTCGAAGAACTGAATGATGTTCCGGATGGCGCGACGGTGATTTTTTCCGCGCACGGCGTCTCGCAGGCCGTACGCAGCGAGGCTGCACAACGCGGCCTGAAAGTGTTCGACGCCACCTGCCCGCTTGTCACCAAGGTGCATCTGGAAGTCGCCCGTCATTGCCGCGCCGGACACGATGTCGTCCTGATCGGTCACGCCGGCCACCCCGAAGTCGAGGGCACGATGGGGCAGTGGGATGCCAACAACGCAGGCGGCCACATCTATCTGGTCGAGGACATCGACGATGTCGCCAAGCTGGAGATCGCGCAGCCCGGCAATGTCGCGCACACCACGCAGACCACGCTGTCGGTCGACGACACGCGCGCGATCATCGAAGCGCTGCAACGCAGGTATCCGGCGATCCAGGGCCCGCGCAACGACGACATCTGCTACGCCACGCAGAACCGGCAGGACGCCGTCCGCGAGTTGAGCAAGGAATGCGACCTGATCCTGGTGGTCGGCTCGCCCAACAGCTCCAATTCCAATCGCCTGCGCGAACTTGCCGAGCGTGAGGGCGTTGAAGCACACCTGATCGACGGCGCTATCGAAATCGACCCGATCTGGATCGAAGGCAAACGCCATATCGGCGTCACAGCGGGTGCTTCCGCACCGGATGTACTGGTTCGCGGCGTCATCGACCGCCTTCGTGACCTCGGCGCCCACACAGTGCGCGAACTGGACGGAGAGCCGGAAAACATGGTCTTCGCGCTGCCCAAGGAGTTGCGCCTGCAACTTGTCGATTGACCCAACACCGCGTGAAACCTAGAATTCACGGCCCAATGCCGGAATAGCTCAGTTGGTAGAGCGGCGCATTCGTAATGCGTAGGTCGTAGGTTCGATTCCTATTTCCGGCACCAAATGACCATTCCAGGGCATCCCAGAACAACCCGAAACCCCACGGAAACCCGCCAATTGTGCGGGTTTTTTGTTGCCTGGCGTTCCGTGGCGTCCCTTAGCTTCCGGGGGTATCTGGGGGTAGGATTGGGGGCATATCCCCCAAGTGGCGGGGCGCGCAGGGAGATACCCCGTTACCCCAGTTTTTTTATCGTGAACTCGCCTGCATATCCCCTGCCGGTTGTACGAGCAACCATGTCCGGTTTTCAACAAATGGGCCGTTGGGGTAAGGGCTATCCAACTTCAAAGGGGAACATATGAAGCGTCATCTAAAGCAAGCGTGTCTCGCTGCGGTAGTGTCCAGCGTCTTCGCACCTATGGCTATGGCACAAGAACATTTCACGCAGGGGCCGGTCTGGGAGTGTGCCTCCTACCGCACTAAGCCGGGGCATTTCGACGACTACATGAAGTACCTGCGGCAAAACTCCGTCCCGCAGGGCCAGCAATCGAAAAAAGCCGGGCTCATGCTGGATCAGAAATTCTTCCTCCACACGCCTGCCAATCCGACCGACCCGGATATCGTGATCTGCACGTTATATCCCAGCTTTGCCAAGGCCTTGGATTACGACGCAGAGGACGATGCCAAGTCGAAAGGGATCGCGGCCAAGCATTTCAATACTGCTGACGAGGCGAAGCAGCGCGAACGAACAGCAAAGCGTTTGGCATTCCGTGACTTCATCGGCGAGACCTATTACCGGGAAGTAAATCTGAGACCCTGAACCTTCCCCGGCATGTGCGTAACCAGTCGCACACACGCGGGCGGGAATTTATTGCGCCTTTCGCGCTGGAACGAAGCCGCTGCTTCCGGGGTATAGGAAGAAACTGAAATCAGCGGCCCACCACCAAAGGATATAGGGAATGATCAAGGCGGTGCTTCGGCACCGCCTTTTTTTCAATTCTGGCGATCTTTCCTGAGCATCACCCACTCAGGAAGGAGCCCCCAAGCGGGGCTTGTTGCTTTCCGGACGTTGACCAGGCGTATTCCCGGCCTAGCGTTCTCGTAGGGTGGGCCTTGGCCCACCATCACGCAGACCGGAACGAAGAATGTGGGCCAAGGCAACCCTACGACGCTTCGTCAGAGTTTTCAGCTGCTGACGCGGTTTTTTCTTGCCTCGTCTCGCGCGAAGAGATTGCCGCTCGATACAGTAGCCAGCATTACCGAAGGGACGTACCCCAGTGGCCAAAGCCAAAACCGCCTACGTCTGCGCCGAATGCGGCGCCGAGCACAACAAATGGCAGGGCCAGTGCGCCGAATGCAACGCGTGGAATTCCCTTGGCGAATTCGTGGTGGAAGCCGCCGGTAAACCGGTTGCGAACAATCGGCGTAGTGGCTGGGCCGGCAAAGTGGATGCGCCGCAGGTCACTCCGCTCAAGGATGTCCGCCACAGCGAAGACGCGCGCGTGTCCACTGGCATCGGCGAGTTCGATCGCGTGCTCGGCGGCGGCCTGGTCGAAGGCGCGGTGGTGCTCGTCGGCGGCGATCCGGGTATCGGGAAATCGACGTTGCTGCTGCAGGCGCTGTCGTCGATGGCGTCGACATTGCCAGGACTGTACGTCACCGGCGAGGAATCGCTGGGACAAGTCGCCGGGCGCGCTGCGCGACTCGGTTTGCCGGTCGATGGCATCAACGCACT
>JALYOU010000355.1 GCA_030856725.1 Pseudomonadota bacterium | reverse complement strand
TCGCGCGACAACATCCTGCGCGCCGATTCTTCGCTGCAGAAACTGGCCACGCTCAAACCCGCATTCGACAAGGCCTCCGGCCGCGGCACATTGACTGCCGGTAATTCCACGCCGCTGACCGATGGCGCGGCGGCGTGCCTGCTTGCATCCGACGAATGGGCGCGCGCGCATGGGCACGAACCGCTGTGCCACCTGCGCGATGCGCAGGTCGCGGCGGTGGACTTCGTGCATGGCGAAGGCCTGCTGATGGCGCCGACCGTGGCGGTGGCGGAAATGCTGAAGCGCAACGGATTGACGCTGCAGGATTTCGACATCTACGAAATCCACGAAGCCTTCGCCGCGCAGGTGCTGTGCACGCTGCGCGCGTGGGAGAGCGAGGAGTACTGCAGGACGCGGCTCGGACTGGATGCGCCGCTGGGCCGCATCGATCCGGCGAAAATCAACCCGAACGGCTCTTCGCTGGCGACCGGCCATCCCTTCGCCGCCACCGGCGCGCGCATCGTCGCCAGTGCGGCGAAAGCACTGCAGCAACGCGGCGGCGGACGCTGCCTGATCTCGATCTGCACCGCGGGCGGGATGGGCGTGGTGGCGATCCTGGAGCGGTAACGGGGTTTTCTCGCACCTGCCTTTTGTAGGAGCGGCTTCAGCCGCGATCTCCTCTCTCTCTACGATTGCGCCGTCGACAAAAGCTCG
Source organism: Pseudomonadota bacterium (assembly GCA_030856725.1). Classification (GTDB taxonomy): domain Bacteria; phylum Pseudomonadota; class Gammaproteobacteria; order Xanthomonadales; family Xanthomonadaceae; genus JALYOU01. The sequence continues at coordinate 1,908 of JALYOU010000355.1, read as the reverse complement.
CGGCTGAAGCCGCTCCTACGAAGTGCATCGGCGGTCTTGACCACGCTACATTGACCCCATTGCATCGCGTCGCTCGTATCAAGCGAAACGGCGAATCTGTCGCCGCATTCCGAGGACGACACATGCAAGCCACCCAGCGTTCGCGTCTCATCCTGCCATTGCTCGTGTTCGCGATGGCAACGGCATGCAGCCGACCAGAGGCCGAATCCGACACGTCAACCGTCGGGCTAGAGGAGGCAGCGCAGACGACGGCCGGTGCGGCGGCCGATTCCGCGCGCGGCGCTTCGTCAGCAGCCCCGGCAAGCCCACCCGCAGAGCCGAACATCGTCTCCGACTTCCGCCCCACCACCGACCAGGTCGCCTCCAGCGCGAACACCTACACCGATGCACGCCGCAAGTTCATCCGCACTGCGCAAGCGAACTTCCGCGTGCGCGATGTCTACAAATCGGCATTGGCGATCGAGGACGTGGTCGCGGCGCAGGGCGGGTTCGTGGTCAAGAACCACATCAGCACGCAGGCACAAGGCAGCCAGACCAGGCCCGCCGGCAACGGGCGACTGCTCGAGCTCACGCAGTACACCGTGCATGGCGAGCTCGTCGTGCGCGTCCCCAGCGACAACGCGCAGGCATTCCTGCGCGCGATCGTCGGACAGATGGAGTTCCTTGATCAGCGCAACTTCGAGGCGATGGATGCGCAGTTCGCGTTACTGCGCCGGCAGCTTGAATACCGCCGCAGCCAGGAATCGCAACTGCAGCTGGGACAGGCGGTGGACGGTGGCGGCAAGCTGGTTGACAAAGCCGACGTGATCGGCGCGCAGACCGGCAGCAAAGCCGCGCGCGACGAAGCGCTGGTCGCGCATGCCGAGTTCGAGGACAAGATCGCCTTCGCGACGATCGACCTGTCGATGTACCAGTCGCCGAACCTGCGGCAGACCGAGCTGATCGACGTGGACGCGGCGTTCCGCCAGCATCGCCAGGGCTTCTTTGTGCGACTGGGCGAATCGATGGCAGCCGGCTGGTACGGCATCCTCGACGTGCTGGTCGCGCTGATGGCGTTGTGGCCGGTGTGGTTGGTGGTGCTGGGGGGTGCGCTGGCTTACCGGCGTTATCGCAAATAAAACTGGAATGACGGGAAGAGAAGTCGACTCGTCGCGGTTCGCGGTCGAGCCGTCCTGGAGAACTGCACGTTCAAGCCCTGAGTACGGTTTACACCTGCGGCGGCAAGGGTGCAGGCAGGTCGGCAGCGGTGTCCGGCTGGCTGGCCTCGTCTTCGCGGAAGTTGCGCGGCAGGCGGTTGTGCAGGGTGGTGGCGGCGATGGCGGCGTGGCCGACGGCAACGCTGATCTGGTTGAGGGCGCTGACCACGTCGCCGATGGCGTAGAGGCCGTCGACGCTGGTCTGCATGCGCGCGTCGATGACGAGTTCGCCGCACTCGTCGACCTCCGCGCCCAGCGCGCATGCGAGAGCCGACTGGCTGTCGCTGCCGAGCACGGGATACACCGTATCGAAGCGGTGCAGGCTGCCGTCGTCCAGGGTGAACACGCAGCACTTGCCGTCGTGCTGCAGCGACGTCGCCCGCGACAACACCGTGATGCCAGCCGCACGCGCTTCAGCGGCGCATTCGGCGGACGGTTCGCCGGGTTCGGACGGCACCGCGGCGACGCTGCGCGAGAACGTGCGCATGAACAGGGCATGGCGGATCGCGTCATCGACCGGCGCGTAGATGGCGATGTGTTCGTCGCTGGCTTCGTAGCCGTCGCAGACGGCGCATAGCCGGATCACGTTGCGCGCGATCGCATCCTCGAGGCCGGCCATCTCCGGCATGCGATCGACGATGCCGGTGGCCAGCACCACGAAGCGCGCGCGCCATGCCGTCCCGTCATCCGCGCTCGCGACGAAGCATTCGTC
>JALYOU010000342.1 GCA_030856725.1 Pseudomonadota bacterium | reverse complement strand
ATCGCCCCGTAGGCAGCAAGCTCGCTGCGATTGCTGACCGGGCCGTGGCCCGGGACCACGATCGTGTTGTCGTCGCTCAACGCCAGGCCGCTGTCGATCGCGGCCAGCAATCCGCCGATGCTGCCGCCGGAGGAGGCATCGATGAAGGGGTACAGGCCGTTGAAATAAACATCGCCCATGTGAAGCACGTTGGCGCGCTCGAACTTCACCAGCGCGTCGCCGTCGGTATGCGCGTGCGCGACGTGCTGCACGTGCACGCTGTCGCCGTTGAGGTGCAGGTTGAGGTCGCTGGCGAACGTCACCACCGGCAACGCCGCGCCAGGTGACGCAGGAATCTTGTTGCCGAGCAGCAACTGTTCGACGCTCATGCGCTTGCGCACGTTGTCGTGCGCCACGATCACCGCGCCTGCCTTGCCCAGGTTCTCGTTGCCGCCGGTGTGGTCGCCATGCCAATGCGTGTTGACCACGAACCGCAGCGGCTTGTCGCTGAGCTTGCCCACCGCCGCGCGGATCTTGTCGGAAAGCGGCGCGAACTGGTCGTCGATGATGAAGACCCCATCGCTGCCGGCACTAGCCACGATATTGCCGCCGGCGCCGGTCAGCATGTGCGTGCCGTCGCGCAGCGCGGTTGTCTTGATCTCGACCTTGGAAAAATCCTGCTGCGCGGACGCGAGCAAGGGGATGGCGGCGATGGCGAGTGCGGCCAGGCGGATCGTGCGCATTGGATGGCTCCGAGAACGGTTGAGAGTTGACTCAAGCATACGCCCGCGCCAGAACAGAGCGCTTTCTTCGCCCCGGGCACATGTACCAGAACTAATGTTCTGCCGCGCTTGACTCGCGTGTGTGCGCCGCGCTTTTTGTTGTTCCTTGGCTTTCGACTTGTCCGCGCCGTAGAGCACGCCGCACCGCAGGGCGGCGCGGCCGGAGAGGCGCCCATGTTTGAGCGAAGCGAGTTTGGGCGCCGTGCCGCGTCGACCGGGGAGCGCAGGGCACCGCCGAAGGCGGCGCGCGTCTGGCGCAGATGGTTTTGGTTACTTTTGCCGAAACAAAAGTGACCCGCCGTCAGGCGGAGGCTCTTGATCTTGGCTGCGTGGAAAGACTCTGACCGTGTTTCCACATGGCGCGATGCGCAAATTCCGTGTCCGGTATCCAGCCGATCCAGTTCGCGAATTGCCGTGCGGGAAAACTCGGTGGTCTCAACGCTTGCGGAAGATCACGACGAGATGCCATGGCAGCGAACGGGCGGTGCGTTCCCAGACCAGCGCATGCCGCGCGGCCTCGAGACGTATCTGTGCCTCGCTCATCTTGTGCAGGGATTTGATCGGCACGCGATCGTCCTCGGCGCGGTATTCGACGAAGGCCACGCGCCCGCCCGGTTTGAGCGCGCGCACGATCGCGTCCAGCATTTCCGCCGGATAGGCGAGCTCGTGATACACGTCGACCATCAACGCCAAATCGATGCTGCCCGGCGCAAGACGCGGATCGCGTTCGCCGCCGAGCACCGGCACGACGTTGGCGAACTCCGGGCGCGCGGCAACTTGCCTGAGCATCGCCACCATCTCCGGCTGCACGTCCACCGCGTACACCTTGCCGGTCGGGCCCACGCGCGGCGCGATGCGGCGTTCGTAATAACCGGTGCCGGCGCCGATGTCGGCTACTACCATGCCCGGCTCGAGCGCGAGTTCGCGCAGCAGCACGGTGCCGCGTTCCTCGCGCTCGCGCTCCTCGCGCTCCAGCCATGCGGCGCCCTGCCAACCCATCACACCGGCAATCTCGCGGCCCGCATAGGTCTTGCCGATCCCATCGGCAGTGCGCGGCACGGTGCCGTAAACCGACGCTGCGGCGGTGGGAACCGACGTGCGGGCGGCAGGCGCGGATGGGTTTGCACAGGCAACTACTGAAAGGCATGCAGCGGTCAACAGCGACACACATGAGGCGTAACGGGTTGGGCGCATCACATTCCTCCGGAAACCGCTCACGCTCTCATGCCGAACGGCAACGCGCGGTGACGCCGCTGTTTTTTTCAGCCAAGGAGGCCCAAAAAAGATTACGAGCCGTCCTAAGA
>JALYOU010000333.1 GCA_030856725.1 Pseudomonadota bacterium | reverse complement strand
GGACGCATGGCGTGTCTGGTCGACGGGCTGAGCGAGCTGTCGCGCGTGACCACGGCACAGCTTGCGCCCGCTCCCGTCGACCTGACCCTGCTGGCCGAATGGGCGCTGGCCGAGTTGCAGGAAGACGAACCCGATCGCGCGCTGGATGCGACGGTCCAACCGGACCTGGTCGTGCATGGGGACGAGCGACTGTTGAAGACGTTAATGACACATCTCTTGCGCAACGCATGGATTTTCTCGCGCGACCGCGAGGTGGTGTTCATCCGCGTCGAGGGCGAAGCCGATGCACGCGGTTTGCGGCTGTCGGTCCACGATCATGGCCGCGGGATCGACATGCGCTATGCCGACAAGCTGTTCCAGCCATTCCAGCGCCAGCATGGCGAGGAGCTCGGCGGGGGCGCTGCGCTCGGCCTCGCTGTCGTGCAGCGCATCGTGCAGCGGCATGGCGGGCGAGCGTGGGCCGAATCCGAAGTGGACGTGGGCAGCGTGTTTCACGTGTGGTTGCCGGGGACGGCGGAGAAATGAAACCGTTTCGATGACGCAACTGCGGCGTTAGCCCTTGCGCGCCTCGGGCAGCTCTATGACGAAGCGGGCGCCGCCGCCGTCGCGGTCCTCGTACCAGAGATGGCCGCCGGCGTTGCCGATGATCTGGCGCGCCAATGACAAGCCCAGGCCGCTCGACAGTCCATCCGCTGGATCGTGCCCGCTCAGGCGCGTGAACGGCTTGAACAGTTCGCGTTGCTTGGACGCGGGAATGCCCGGACCGCGATCCTGCGCGATCAGTTGCCAGAACCCCGGCGCGCCGTTGCGCACCGTCAACTCGAGTTCGCCGCCGGACTGCGCGTACTTGATGGCGTTGCTGACCAGGTTTTCGGCCACCTGCCGCAGCACCATGCCGTCGATCGCGACATGCCGGTCGGCCGGCGGCGGGCTGAGTTGCAGGCGCATGCCCTGCGCCTCCAGCTGCATCTGGTAGCGTTGCGCAAGCCAGGCCAGTGTGTCGGCCAATCCGGTCGAGGGCTGCACAACGTGTTCGGTATCGCCGTCTTGATGCGCTTCGGCCTGGCCTTCGAGGTAGCGGCGGATGTAACCAACGGCATCGCCGGCGCTGTCGTGGATCATCTGCAAATAGCGCGGCACGCGCTCGGGTTTGCAGCCGTTCTGGATGAGGATGTCGCTGGCAAACAGCACGCTGGTTAGCGGATTCTTCAGGTCGTGCGCCACCAGATTGACCAGCTCCTGACGCTCGCGCGCCACGCGTTCGAGGCGGTCGCGCGTGAGTTTCAATCCGACATGCGTGTTGACCCGCGCAAGCAGTTCCTCGGGCATGAAGGGTTTGGTGACGTAGTCCACCGCGCCGGCATCGAACGCACGCAACAGCAGGTCGCGGTCCTGCGCGGCGGTCAGGAATACGATCGGCACGCGCAGCATCTCCGGCCGCTGCTTGAGCGCGGCCAGCAGCGCGAAGCCGTCCATGCCCGGCATCATCATGTCGAGCAGCAGCAGGTCGGGCACCTGCTGCTCGCACAGCGCCAAGGCCGCGGGACCATCGGCCGCCGTGGAGACTTCATAACCATGCCGCGACAACAGCGCCGTCACCACCCTCAGGTTGGCAGGTTGGTCGTCGACGACAAGAATGCGTCCTGCCATGACTGCAGTGTTGGACATCCAGTGCTCCCCTGCCGCGGGCGGCCCCATTCAGCCGGGCGCGAAGTTGCACACGTTATCAAATTGTTAGGGTTTGGAGAGGGCCGGATGCAGGTTTGGGTGGAAGCGCTGAATGGTTCATCGAACGGCGGTGGTACGGGAGGCGAATCGTCATCACGGGGAGTTTTCAACAGCCGAATGGCGGGTCATGCCTGCACGGTTTGGATCACTTCTCCCCTGAATGGACAGGGCTCGACTGGAGGTCCCGCCTTGTCCCAATCCGGCTTGATGCCGACATCATTTCGCCTGCCATTGCCCGGGCGTCAGATCACCAAGCGGGTAGTCGCCGATCGCAATCCTGAGCAGACGCAACGTCGGCAGGCCGACCGCGGCGGTCATGCGGCGGACCTGCCGGTTGCGGCCTTCGCCGAGGGTGATTTCCAGCCATGCGTCGGCCACGGTCTTGCGGAACCGCACCGGCGGATCGCGCGGCCACAGGGTGGGGACGTCGATGTGTCGCGCGGCGGCAGGCAAGGTCATGCCGTCCTTCAGCAGCACGCCGTTGCGCAGTGCCTCGATCTGCGCGGGTTGCGGCTCCCCTTCGACCTGCACGTGATAGGTCTTGGGCTGTTTGTGGCGTGGGTCGGTCAGGCGGTGCGCGAGTGCACCATCGTCGGTGAGCAGCAGCAGTCCTTCGGAATCGAAATCCAGACGGCCGGCAGGATAGATGCCTGCGGGCAAACCGAACTCCGCCAGCGTGCGCCGCGTCGGCACGCTGCGGTCGGTGAACTGACAGAGGACGCCGTAGGGTTTGTTGAAGGCGATGAGCATGTGCTGTTTCCTTCTCCCTTCGGGAGAAGGTGCCGAAGGCGGATGAGGGCGGGAGAATGACGCGCCTGAAAACGGTCCATGTCGAGCGCCGCGGTTTCAACGGCAGCGCCCTCACCCGGCGCTTCGCGCCACCTTCTCCCGGAGGGAGAAGGAAACAACTACCGCTTCACAAACCGCAACGTCATCCGGTCGCTTTCCCCGATCGCCATGTACTTCTCGCGATCCTTATCCTTTAACCGCAGCACCGGCGGCAGGGTCCACACGCCATCCTTGTAATCCTTGGTGTCGAGCGGGTTGGCGTTGATCTCGGAGCTGTTCACGAGGGTAAAGCCGGCCGCCTGCGCCATCGCGATCACCTGCGCCTGGCCGACATAGCCGGACTTGTCGTCGGCCGGCACGTCGGCGTTGGCGCGATGCTCGACCACGCCCAACGTGCCGCCGGGTTTGAGCACGTCATGGAAGCCCTTGAACATGGCTTCCGCGTGCCCGTTTCCGCGCCAGTTGTGCACGTTGCGGAACGTCAGCACCACGTCGGCCGAATTGGCGTCGCCGAAGCGCGGCGCGGCGGGATCGTAGGCGACAAACTGCGTGCGGTCGTACTGGGCCGGGCCGGACTTGTATTTGTTCTCGAGGCCGGTTCTGGCCTTCTGCTGATAGTCACGGGCGCCCCCGGCCTTGGCCGACATCGGATCGACGACTGCGGCGACATAGCGGCCGTCGTCGCGCAGGTACGGGGCAAGGATCTCGCTGTACCAGCCGCTGCCGGGCGTGATTTCGATCACGGTGTCATCGGGTTGCACGCCGAAGAACAGCAGGGTTTCGCGCGGATGGCGATGGCGGTCGCGCACCGTGTTCTTGGAGTCGCGCCAGTTGCCGTTGATGGCGGCCTCCAGCGCCGCCATCTGGCTGGCAGACGACATGGCAGCCTGGTTGCGGTCGGTGGTGGAGGTGCAGGCGGACGCGGACAGGGCAAGCGCAGCGGCAAGCATGGCGATGCGGAGCATGGGAATCACCGGAAGTGGCCAGGGGGATTTCGATTCTGGGCGTCCCGGGCGGCGAGCGCCAGTTGTGCGTGTGATCGGATGCGCAGTTGACGCTCCCGTTTCCGTAGGCTGGTTGGCTTCACCAACCCATTTTTTCGGAGATCCACGTGGCTTGGGTTGATGACGCTGTCGAGTCGGATCCGGCACGCGAGATCCTGCAGCGGATGGCGGAGTACGACCGGGCCGCGTGATCTTCCAATACCGCGTTATGGCGCACAAAAAAACCCGGCACTGCCGGGCTTCTCTTTTCGACGACATTGCGGTGCATCCAGATGGGAGCAGTGTCGATTGGCAACGTCTGCGGCTATTCGGTTACCAGCTGATGCGGCGTGGTTCCCGTCGTCTGCAGAGCCTCCGGTTGCAATTGACGCGGAAGATCGATGGTGAAAACACATCCGGTCCCTGGAATATCGCGAACAGTCAGCAACCCTCCGTTGGCCTCCACGCTCTTCCGGGAAATGGACAGTCCGAGCCCGGCGCCCGTGCGATCGGCATCCGCCTGGGTGAAGGGTTTGAACAGATTTTCCGCGTCCCCGGCAGGAAGGCCGCCGCAGCTGTCTTCAACATCGATCAGGACGCGATCGCCCGACGCATAGGCATTCAGCGACACCTCGCCGCGTGGCGCGCTGAATTTGAACGCGTTATGCAGCAGGTTGCCCACGGCACCCGCCAGCAGGGAGCGGTCTCCCGACACCGCAAGCTTTGGATCCACGGCTGCAACGATCAGGTGGCGCCCCCGGACCTCTGCCTCGAGCGACGCCGCGAGCTTGATTTCTCCAATGAACTCCGCCAGCGAAAACGACGACGTCTCGACCACCGGGCCTGCAGCCATCTGTGCCTCGACCAGTGAACGGTCGATCAGGTTGCGCATCGCGACCAGACTCCGGTCGAGCACCGCTCCTGTTGCGCCGGTCAGGCCAACCCTGCCGAGCCTGATGGCGGACAGTGCAAGCGTCGCCGTGGCAAGACTGTTGCGCAATTCATGTGCGAACGCGCCAAGCATCTCGTTGAGCGTCTTGTGGTTCTCGTCGCGCATCGCCTGCTCGCGCAAATAGCCGAACTCGGTCACGGCAATGGCGGTCGCGTTGTCCAGGCAGCGGTTGAAGGTGCGGAATTCGTCGGTTCCGATCTGCGCGGAACGCTCGAAGGCCAGGTCGGTGATCGCCTGGCAGAGATCACCGTAATCGTGGATGACGTCCTCCACGTTGAATCCGTGTTGCAACATTTCCCGGCCGTGGCGCGAAGCCGTCTCGCCGATCTCCGATGCCGCGACCACGCCGCTCGCTGGACCCGAGACCTTGCGGCTTTCCAGGAAATCGGATACCTGTTCAGCGCCCAAGGTCTGGATCAGCTGGTCCAGGAACACCGTGATCCCGAAACTAAGCTCGCGGGCCGATGTGCCGGGCAGGCTGCGTTCGCGTACTTTCTCGCGGCAGCGCGCGATCAGGTCCGCGCGATGTTCCTGGAGGAATTCCTGCAGCATCAGGTCAAGTCACGCCTACATTGCGAACAATACCAGCCAAGCTACTCCTAAATTGCTAGTGCTGCGTGAAAAGTAAGGCATCCTAAATCTGTTCAGGTGGTGAAGCCTGACCAACCCGCAGGAGTGCCAGAGGGCGGGCTCCTGCGCGCGTGTGGGTGCGGGGCTCAGAGATGCCTGATGATCTCGTCCGCGAACTCGCTGCACTTCACTTCCGTCGCGCCGTCCATGAGGCGCGCGAAATCGTAGGTCACGCGCTTGGACGCGATCGCCTTGTTGACGCCGGCGATGATCGCGTCGGCCGCTTCGGTCCAGCCCATGTAGCGCAGCATCATCTCGCCCGACAGGATCAGAGAACCCGGATTGACCTTGTCCAGGTCGGCGTACTTGGGCGCGGTGCCATGCGTGGCCTCGAACACGGCATGCCCGGTGATGTAGTTGATGTTGGCGCCCGGTGCGATGCCAATGCCGCCGACCTGCGCGGCCAGCGCGTCGGACAAATAATCGCCATTCAAGTTGAGCGTCGCGACCACGTCGTATTCCTTCGGCCTGAGCAGGATCTGCTGCAGGAAGGCGTCGGCGATGGCGTCCTTGATGATGATGCCGGCGCCGGGTTTGCCTTCCGGGATCACATGCCACGGGCCGCCATCCAGTTCCACCGCGCCGAAGAACTCGCGCGCCACCTGGTAGCCGAAGTCGCGGAACGCGCCTTCGGAGTACTTCATGATGTTGCCCTTGTGCACCAGCGTCACCGACTGCGCGCCAGTCTGGATCGCGTAACCGATCGCGCTGTGCACCAGTCGCTCGGTGCCCTGGTAACTGATTGGCTTGATGCCGAGGCCGACCTGCACATGGCCGTCGCGCTGCGGCATGCCGATCGCTTCCAGCTGCGCGTCCCACGCGTCGATTTTTTCCTTCGTGCCGAAACGGATCTTGTCGAACGACTTCGGGAATTCCTTGTGCAAAAAGTCGAGCAGCT
>JALYOU010000297.1 GCA_030856725.1 Pseudomonadota bacterium | reverse complement strand
CACCAGGAACCGTGGCGCGCTCAAGCAGTTCGTCACCAGTGAATTCAGCCAGATGTTCGACCGCGACTACGCGGGCCGCCTGGTGCTGGGCCGTCACGGCCGCGGCGCATCCGATGCAGACGTCAAGCTGTTCGCCGATGCGTTGGCTGAAAACCTGATGCAGCGTTACGGCTCGTCGCTGCTCGACTTCAACACCGAGCTGCGTGTGCGCATGAAATCCGAAACCGCGCTGCCCGGCGGCCGCGGCGTACGCGTGGCCAGCGAATTCCTGCGCAGCGGCGGCGAACCGATCCCGGTCGATTACCTGATGCGCAAGGTCGGCTCGCAGTGGAAGGTGTTCGACGTGATGGTCGAAGGCGTCTCGTTCGTGCAGACCTTCCGCAGCCAGTTCGATTCAGAGCTCTCGCGCAAGTCGATCCGCCAGGTCGCGGCCGACCTGAAAGCCGGTAAAGTCCAGGCCGATGCCATCAAGTGACGCCGCCGTGCGGCGCGACGGCGACGCGCTGCACTTCAGCGGCGCGCTCGACCGGCCCGCTCTCGCCGCGTTGTGGTCGCAGGCGCTGCCCCTCGCGGGCGGCGCTTCGCGTTTTGACCTGACCCAGGTAGCGCACGTCGACAGCGCGGGCCTGGCGTTATTGGCTGAACTGGCGACGCGCGCCGAACGTGGCGTGGAAGTCGTTGGCAATCCATCGAATCTCGCCGAACTGCGCGCGGCTTACCGGCTTGGCCCCGATCTGGCGTTCGCGACGTAGTTCTTCGTAGGAGCGGCTTCAGCCGCGAGCTCTGATTCGTTGCTGCGAAGCGCTTCACGAAGGATCATTCATATTCACGCTCTTGTTAAAACGTGCGTGTCGACTCAAAACAAGAGTTTGCGGCTAAAGCCGCTCTTACCAAGAGCAACTCCGCGCGCAGCAAGCTGAACCCGACGGCATCACCGGCCCGAACCCCCTCCGGTAAACTCACCCCATGCGCAGCCCCCTTCTGCTTGCCCTGTTCCTGTCGCTTGCATTCACTCACGCAAGTGCGCAGACGCCCGTTGCCAGCCCCCCCGCGACCCAACAAAGCACCGAGGCCACGCAGGCGGAAGCCGATGCGGACGCCTTGTATGGCGAACAGAGTGCGTCGCAGGCGTCCGCGCAAGACGAAAACGTCTCTGCTGATACGCCGCAGACGCCTGCGACGGCGCAAGTCCCGCCAACGGAAACGTCGCAGGCGGAAGTTCCGGAGCCTGCTGCCGATCAATCGCTGCCGCAAGACGCGCCGACGCCGGCCGAAGACGACTTCAACGCGCTCTACGGCGTGCGCGAGTACGACCCGCTCGCCGATCCAACGCTGCCTGCGCCTTACATCGCCCCGGCGTCCTACGACCCGTGGGAAAAACTCAACCGCCGCGTGCACCGCTTCAACAACGCGGTGGATCGCGTCGTCGCCAAGCCTTTGGCCAAGGCCTACATCGCCGTGGTGCCGCGCCCGGTGCGGCTGGGCGTCGGCAATTTCTTCAGCAACCTCGGCCAGCCGGTGAGCGCGCTCAACGCCCTGCTGCAGGGCAAGCCGAAACAGGCTGGCCAGTCGGCGGCGCGTTTCGCTGTCAATGCAACGCTCGGCCTCGGCGGCTTCTTCGACCCGGCGACGAAGTTCAAGCTGCCCAACCGCAGCGAGGACTTCGGCCAGACTCTGGGCGTGTGGGGCTGGACGAAATCACGCTACGTCGAACTGCCGCTGTTTGGCCCGCGAACCGTGCGCGACGTGTTCGGCCTGGTCGCCGACGGCCAGCTGTCGCCGATCCGCACCATCGAGGAGGACAAGGTCCGCGTGTTCACCCAAGGCCTGCAACTGGTCGACGTGCGCACGCAGCTGATGTCGGTCGATGCCATGCGCGAAGGCGCGACCGATGAGTACGCGTTGTTCCGTGACGCCTGGATGCAGCGCCGCAACTATCAGATCGTCGGCGACCGGCGCATCGAAGGCGAGGACGACGGCCTGCCGGACTACCTGCGCGAGGAAGAAAACAACCCCACGGTGCCGGCAGATGCGATGCCGATCATTCCGGGGACGGGCAACTAGGCGCCCACGGCTGGCCGTCGCGGCCCGGTGACACCGTATTCACGGGAGTCGGCGCAACAGTGTCGAATCGCCGGCGGATCACCGCTCCGGCGGCAACAGGGAGAGCGGCATGCCGGCCGACGTGCGGGCGGTCAACAGGCTCGATCGTGGCGCATGGGCGCGCCGGCACAACCATGCACTCGTGGCCCTCGCGCGCCAGATCTGGCACGCCGACTGCACGCTCGACACGGCGCTGTCGCTGATCTGCGAGACCGCTGCCGACACCCTCGACATCGAACGCGTCAACATCTGGAAAGTCGATCCCGCGGACTGCACGTTGCGCTGCATCCACGCCTACCAGCACAGCACCGGCGTGCACAACATGCCCGGCTACGACGAGACGCTGGATTACGACTCGGCCTACGGCGCGCTGCTGCACGAAGTGCGTGTGATCGATGCCGCCGACGTCACCCGCGATGGCACCGTGTGGGCCTCGCAGGCGGCATTGGGTGCTTACCTGAAAAAGCACCGGATCTGTTCGCTGCTGGATGCGCCGATCCGCAGCGAAGGCGAACTGCTCGGTGTGATCTGCCACGAACATGTCGATACGCGACGCACATGGAGCCCTGAAGACGAAGCGTTCGCCGGAAGCATCGGCGACTACGTGGCCATGGCGCATGAGATCGTACGGCGGCGCGACGCCGAGAGCCGGCTGCGGTTCCTCGAACGTCACGACCCCGACACGGAATTACCCAACCGCGACCATCTGCTCGAAGTGACGCACCTGGCGCTGCTGCCGAACCACGCCGGCGACGTGGGTCTCGCCGCGATCCACCTGCAACTGGAGGCGCAGCCGCGCGCGCAGGGCGATGCGAACGATAAGGATGCGGACACCGAAGTGCTGCTGGCGGCGGCTGAAACGCTGCGCGCAAGCCTCGGCGAAAGCGTGACGCTGGCGCGCGTGCGGGACGATGCCTTCGCCCTGCTGCCGCACCGGCACCTGCATGAAACCGACGCGTTGAACCTGGCCGAACAGTGCATCGAACTGATCCAGCAATCGGCAGCCGATGCCGGCGCGCAACATGCCGGCGTGTCGGTGGGCATCGCATTCTCGCGCGACCTTGCGGCACCGTCGGCCGATGCCTTGCTGCGCAACGCCGAACTTGCCAGCCAGCGCGCGCGGCGAAGCGGACACAATCGCTGCGAGGTGTTCGACGCCGAGCACCATCGCGGGCTGCTGGTGCGCTTGCGCACCGAACAGGCCCTGCGCGACGCATTCGCCCAGCAGCGCCTTCGCGTGCATTACCAGCCGGAAGTGGATTTGAACGATGGCCACTGGGTCGCGGCCGAAGCCCTGCTGCGCTGGGAGGACGAGGACGGCACCCTGCGCGTCGCCGGCGAGTTCATCGACGTGGCCGAAGCGTCCGGCCTGATCGTGCCGGTCGGACGCTGGGTGCTGATGGAGGCCTGTCGGGCTGCGACCCGTTGGCCGCAACGCAACGGCGCGGCGCCGGTGTTGCGGGTCAATGTGTCCGCGCGCCAGTTCGAACAGGCCGGACTGGTGGCCGATGTCGCCAATGCGCTCTCGGCGTCGGGGCTCGATCCTTCGCGCCTGTGCCTGGAACTCACCGAAACCGCGCTGCTGCGCGATCAGTCATCCGCGACCGACATCCTGCTTCGCCTGCGCGCGCTTGGCCTTGGCATCGCGCTCGACGATTTCGGTACCGGCTTCTCATCGCTGGCCTATCTCAAGGATCTGCCGATC
>JALYOU010000293.1 GCA_030856725.1 Pseudomonadota bacterium | reverse complement strand
GCACGGTGCTCATGAACCAGTACATCGCGACGGAGCCGCAGAGGCCGATGACCGCTACGGCAGCCGTTATCGTGAACCGCGACAGGCCGCGCGGTGCGATGCCGCGCCTGCCGGAAAAAGACGCCATCAGCAGCAGCGCCATCAGCGCGGGCACCGCCATCAACAGGCCGGCGCGTGAGTCGGTCAGGGGCAGTCCTGCCATGCACAGGAGCAGGCACGCCATCAGAAGCCACTGTTTCCAGTGACGCACGGGCCGGGGATCGGGTGACGTCTGCCCATCCAGCCACAGGCCGAGTGCGATTACGCCGCCGATGACCAGGGCACTTGCTTGGTGGTTGGGGTTGGCGAAGACGCCACCGAACGCCGGAACCCATTGCGGAAACAGGTCCAGCACGCTGCCCTGCCCCAACGCCCGCTGCACCACGCCAAGCACCAGACTGGCGATCACCAGCATCACGATGAGCCATGCCAGGCGACGGTGCTGCCTGCCCGCAAGCGACAGTGCCGCGAAAAATGCAGCCATCGCCGGAAGCAGGGACCACAGCGCCTGCTCCGTTGCCGCCGGCGTCAGTGTCCATGTGCGCGGCAATTCCGCTCCCGCGGCGAGCAGATCCTGTTTCAATGCGGCACGCGCCGGGGATGCTTCCCAGAGTGCATGCGGAATGGGCAACAACTGGAGGGCGGGCACTGCCGCGATCAACATCGCCACGATCACCGCCGCGAGCCGCAAACCATCGACCGGCCGACGTGGCAGCGCCATTGCCAGCAGCGGCAGCGCAAGCAGTTGCGTCAACGTGTCGCCCAGGTCCCGGGCTTGCGAACCGCCGCCCGTTACGAAGGCGGCGATGAGCAGCACGGCCAGCCCCGCCTCCAGTGCGGTCACACGCATCGTGGTGGTGTCATCAACGGCCAATGGGCAGGCGCTCCTGGGCGTTGTCGGGCCGCACCTCGATCAGCGGCAATGCAGGCAAGCGCACCGCACGCGCATCGTTGGTGCCTGTATTGGCGAGTTCGAGATCGGCGATGCCAAGGTCGGCGCACGCCGCCTGCGCCACCGGATACACACCGCGTCGGCGGTAGGTCTTCGCGCAGCCGTTCGGATGCGTGAGCGTTGCCACGGTACCGGCGGTCACGACGAGCTGATCGCCTTCGGCGAGGCGGTCGCCGGTACGCGCCTCGGTGAAACCGGCCTCGCCACTTCGAAGCGCAATGCCAGCTGACACGCGAAGCATCGCTGATGCAACCGGCGCAGCGTCACGCCGATGGATCACGATGTCGTCCAACCAGAGATCGCCTGACAGCTGCTGTGCAGCGCCGGCAGGCGCCGTGTTGACCAGTCGCAACCACTGGCCCGGACACCCTGTTGCGGGCACATCGAAATCGGCGAACACCGACTTCCAGCCCAAGCTGCCAAGCACAGGCGGGCTGTGCGACTGCATCACCACTCCATCGCATGCGACGATCCATTGCAATCCGGTTTCGCCGGCCAGCGATTCCGCGCGCATACGTGCCGTCAAGCGATAGGAACCCGGCACCAGTACCAAGGGCTGTTCCAGGCCAACCTGTGCGACCGGGCGTCCCTGGAATCGTGCATGCGCGACGAGGCCATTGGCGCCGATTACATGGACAAAATCGAGCTCCACGCCCGGCACGTGCACCACGCGCCAATCGAATCCCGCGCCCCCTGGTGCGTCGCGGAAGTCGCCGTTATTGACCCATCGCTGCGGCGCGCTCCCGGGTGCACCGCGTGTCGCCCACAGGCCATAGGCATCTCCCCACCGTGATCGTCGAAACAGTCCCTCCAGCCAGCGGTTGAATTCATCCGACGTCATTTCGCCGCGCGCGTGGAGGGCGTCGAGAAGGTGCTGGTGGTCTGCAGTCATCAGCTGCTCGATGAATGCCAGGCGCCACGTGGGATTGGTGTGCAAGGTACGCAGCAACGCATCGGCAAATTGCGCATCGCCCGCCAGTTGCGCGATTACCGGATAGACCTGTTCGCGATATACCGGCGCAATGCGAAGCAGGGTGTCGACGTGCGGCAGCGCTTCGACATGGCGTCCATCGCGCAGAAGGCGATTGATCAGCAAGACGCGCAGCGACGTGTCTCGTGGCGCGTGGCGCACGGCGATCCGGTGCAGTTCGAGTGCCCGTACCGGGTCATCGGTCTGGCTGGCGATGACGCCGAATGCTGTTCCATCCAGCGGCTCGACAGTCAGCCGCTGGCGCGCCGCCTCCGCGTGCGCGGGGTCGATCGCCGCCTCACGCACCGCGATGGCATGGGTGACGATGTGGAACGCTGCCGCGATCACAAACACGGCCAGCACCGCTCGTAGCAGCCAGCGTGTCGCGTTGCTCACTTGCTTTCGCCTCGGCCAGGCGTCATGCCGGTACGTCCAGCGCAGGCGTT
>JALYOU010000279.1 GCA_030856725.1 Pseudomonadota bacterium | reverse complement strand
TTGGCGTACTGCGCCGGGACAGAACCTGGCGCGGTCTGGAACTGCAGGTCGTAATCGAAGTAGATGCCGTTCCTGAAATTGTCGACGCCATAGAAGCTGTAGTTGCCCCAGGAGTCCTGCAGGAAGTAGTTGTAGATGTCGTTGTCGCTGTACTCGGCGCCGAACTTGACTTCATGGTCGCCGAGCACCCAGGTGGCGGCGCCGAAATAATTCCACGTCTCCGTGAACAGCGCATTCCCCATCGAACTGCGCTCGGTGCCGAGTCGAACCAGGTCGCCCGCGGTGGGGAAATTGGTCGGGTTGCCATCTTCGAAATATACCTGCACGGTCGGTGCGGTGGTCGGGTTGACGCGCACGGCGCTGTAGTCGCGGAACGAGACCTTGAACTCGGTCGAGAAATTCTCGGTCCAGTCACTGAACAACTGGCCGACATAGCTTTCCACAGTCTTCTCGTGGTTGTACCAGTTGGAGCTCAGGGAGAGCGTGCTGGCGCTTGATGCTTCCGGGCGTACGCGGATCTGATCGAGCTTGCTGTAGCGCATGCTGGCGCGATGACTGTCGGTGATGTTCCAATCCAGCTTCAGCGCGTATTCCTCAAGCTCGGTGTCGCCGCCGCCCAGGCCGCCCGCATCGAACCCGTAGAGGTCGCGTGCGATGCGCTGAATTTCCGCCACGTCAGCGGCGTTGAAATCGCCGCCAGCGGCGAGCGGATTTGTGCCTTGGCTCGAGCCGGCAGGACCGATGTCGGTTGTTACGAGCTTCTCGTAGTTTGCGAAGAAGAACAGCTTGTCCTGCATGATTGGACCACCCACGGTGAACCCGTAAGTGGTGTCGTCGGTGAATTCGTCGAACGCCAAACCCGTAACGTCCAGGGTGCTGCCGGCGACGCGGGACGGGTAGTCACCGAACCAGTCGCCATCGCGGTAGGTGCCATAGACCGAACCGTGAAATTCGTTGGTGCCCGACTTGGTGACGGCGTTGATGTTGGCGCCTGCCGCGCCGGCAATGGTGACGTCGTAGTTGGACAGGCTGATGTCCAAAGCCTCGATCGCCTCCATCGACACCGGCTGGCGCTGAGTCGGCAGATTGTTGCCTTCGATGCCGAAGGTATCGCTGGCGGAGACGCCGTCGATGGTGATCTTGTTGAAGCGCGGGTTCTGGCCGCCGGCGCTGATGCTTCCCGAAGCGCGATCGGTGAAGGCTACGCGCGGATCCAGGCGCATGTAGTCCTGGATGTTGCCATTGATCGACGGCAGTGATTCGATGGTCTGCTCGTCCACACTGGTACCTGAGCCGATCTTGGTGGCGCTGAAAACGCTGGCCGCACCGGCATTCCCGACGACTGTCACCGTATCGATCGCGGTCGACGCACCGAGCGTCGCATCGATGGTGCTGGTCTGGTTCAATGCCAAATAGACGTTGTTCTCGGTCTTGCTGCCCTCGCCCGCCTTGTTCACCGTGATCGTGTAGGGACCGCCGACTCGTAGACCGCGTGCGCTGTAACGGCCATTTGCATCCGTCGTGAGACGGCTCACGGTTCCAGACTCCACATGCGTGATCAGGACTTCAGCACCGGCAACGGGCTGGCCACCCGCACCCACGACTTGGCCGCCGACGCCGGCAGATGTGCTCTGTGCAAAAACAGGGGCTGCGGCAAGCGCAACCATCAAGCCCAGCGATAATTTGGAGAGCCGGGCACGGTTGGTATGGGTCATGTTTCGTTAGCCTCGAATGCGTGGATCACGATGCGCGCGATCGCGCGGCGTGTTGGCGAATGCGGTGGAGCCCCCTGTCGATGACGGTGCATACGCAGCCGTACCGGTTAACGACAGATTAACACGTTAGCTGCGCGTGATGACAGTGAAATGACAGTCTATAGCGGGCGTAACTTACTGTCTGAATTGGATTATTGGGTCAGCTGAAGTTGTGACGGTAAGTCACTGTTTGCTGGCTCGCGGCAAATGCTTTTCGTAGAGAGCGGCTTCAGGCGAGAGCGTGATCCGTTCTTATGCAATCGGATTGCCCCCAAGGTTCTGGACGGCATCGTGCGAATGAATTCGCGCCCGCAAAGCTCGCGGCTGAAGCCGCTCCTACAGGGACCATGAGCGTGGAAGCGGCGGTCAGGCCCCCGGGGCGACCCGCAGGTACGCCGTCAGGCCGTCCAGGAACATCTGCACCGACAACGCCACCAGCAACATGCCCATCAGGCGCTCGACCGCGGTGAGCACGCGCAAGCCCAACCATTTGTAGAGCACGGTGGCCGACATCAGGATGGCGGCCGTGCCCAGCCAGGCGATGAGCAGTGCCAGGCTCCATTCGGCCATCCGGCCCGGCTCCTGGCTGCCGAGCAGCATGACCGCAGCCATGCCGGACGGACCGGCGATCATCGGGATGGCGACCGGGACGATGAAGGGCTCGCCGCCGGGCAATTCGCCCATTACCCCTTCGGCCGGCGGGAAGATCATGCGAATGCCGATCAGGAACAACACGATGCCGCCGGCGATCGAGACCGATTCCTGCCGCAGGTGCATCAGCTCGAGCACGTACTTGCCGAACCACAGAAACAGCATCAGCACCATCAGTGCGATGAGCAGTTCGCGCGCCATCACCAGTCGTTGTCGCGCAGGCGTCAAGGGCCGCAGCAGGCCCAACACCACCGGCACGTTGCCGAGTGGATCGAGAATGAGGAACAGCAGCAACGCGGCGGCCGCGACCGTCATGGGCGCGCGTTCCAGATGCGGCCGCGATGCGGCGCGCCGCCGGTGGAGAGCAAAGTCACGCACGCATCGGCATACACGGACGGATCGGCTGAAACGCGATCACTGTCTTCTGCATAGGCCTTGGCGCGAAGCGACGTGCGCATCGGCCCTGGTTGCAGGCCGCTGACACGCACCGGGCCGGCCGCAAGTTCGGCATGCAGGATCGAGATCAGTGCAGCACGCGCCTGTTGCGCGACGCCATAGCCACCCCAGTACGCTTGAGTGACTCGCGAGGGATCATCCACGGCAAATACCACCGACGCGTCCTGCGCGCGTTTGAGCAATGGAAGGCACGCCTGCGTCAGCCAGCACGGCGCGGTGACGTTGACGTGCAATGTACGCGCGAAGGCGGCGGGGTCGGTGTTATGTAACGGCGACAGGCCATTGAAGTCCGCGGCGCAATGCAGCACGCCATGCAGCTGACCGAGCTCGGATTCGATGCGCGCGGCGAGTTCCGCATGGTCGTCGGGCGATGCGCCTTCCAGGTCCAGCGGATACAGCAGCGCTTCGCCGCCCTCGTTGACGATCGCGTCGTGGATGCGATTCAACTTCGGCACCTTGCGTCCCAGCAGCACGACGGTTGCGCCGGCGCGCGCCGAGGCGATCGAAGCGGCTTGTCCGAGGCCGCCATGCGCACCGGCGATGAGCACCACGCGGCCCGCGAGTGCGCCAGCAACGGCCGGCATTGCGCTCACGCGCGCTGCGTCTCCGCGACCATCTGCGCGAGTTCACCGGATTCGAACAATTCCAGCGTGATGTCGCAACCGCCGATCAGTTCGCCATTGATGTAAAGCTGCGGAAATGTCGGCCAGTTGGAATAGCGTGGCAGGTTGGCGCGGATTTCCGGCTCTTCCAGGATGTTGACGGTGTGCAGCTGCGCAGCGCCGGACGCCTTCAGCGCCTGCACGGTGCGGCTGGAAAATCCGCACATCGGAAATTGCGGGGTGCCCTTCATGAAAAGGACGATCGGATGGCCTTCGACTTCGGTTTGGATCCGTTCCAGAACAGACATGCGGTGTTCTCCTGACAGGATGGCGGACATGACGGGTGAATCACGTCCGTCCGGTAAACTGCCATTGTATCGCGCGGTCACGGCGCGACGCGTCCCCCATTGCAAAGGAGTCCTGTCATGGCGATCGAACTGCCCCCCCTCCCCTACGACCGCACCGCGCTGGAGCCGCACATTTCCGGCGAAACGCTCGATTACCACTACGGCAAGCACCACAAGACCTACGTGGACAATCTCAACAAGATGATCGAAGGCACCGAGTTCGCCGACATGCCGCTGGAGGAGATCGTGCGCAAGTCGCAGGGCGCGATGTTCAACAACGCCGCGCAGGTCTGGAACCACACCTTCTACTGGAATTGCCTGTCACCCAATGCCGGCGGCGAGCCTTCCGGCAAGGTGGCCGATGCGATCAACAAGGCCTTCGGCGATTTCGCCAAGTTCAAGGAGCAGTTCAGCGACACCGCCATCAAGACCTTCGGCTCCGGCTGGGGCTGGCTCATGCAGCGCCCCGACGGTGCACTGGCGTTGGCAAGCACACCCAATGCCGCCACGCCGCTGACTGGCGACGATACCGCGCTGCTGACCTGCGACGTGTGGGAACACGCGTACTACATCGACTATCGCAATGCGCGGCCGAAGTATGTCGAAGCGTTCTGGAATCTTGTGAATTGGGATTTCGTTGCGACGAACATGAAGTAAGACACAACTCTTTTACTATTCGCGCCAGACACAGTCACGCGCAAAAAAAAGCGGGCATTAGCCCGCTTTTTTTAAGAGTCACAGTTCCCAAGCTTGTTCAGGCGCGCACGCTTTTGGGAAAACCCACCATCCGCTGCAACTCCTCATCCCACAACTTCATGCGTGCACTCTTCAAGCTCGACCAGATGGTGAGCTTGGGCGCGGCCTGCAGCAGTTCACTGGATTCATAGCATTCGCGCAGGCGATAGTTGGGAATACGGCTGGCGAGGTGGTGGATGTGGTGGTAGCCGATGTTGCCGGTGAACCAGTGCAGTACGCGCGGCAGATCGTAGAAGGAACTACCGGCGACCGCGGCCTGGTTGCTGTCCCACTCGCCCTTGCGTGTCCAGTAGGTGTGCTCGAAGGTGTGCTGCACATAGAACAGCCACACGCCCAAGGCGCCGGCGATCAGCACGATAGGCAGGTGCACCAGCAGCACGGTGCGCCAGCCGATGAAATAACCCATTGCTAGCACGGCCACGACCAGCATCAGGTTGTTGAGCAGCACGCTGGCCCATTCCTTCTTCCAAGTGAACGGAAGGTCGAACGGAAAGCGGTGTTTGATGACGAACTGGTACGCGGGGCCAATGCCGAGCAGCACCGGCGTGCTGCG
>JALYOU010000278.1 GCA_030856725.1 Pseudomonadota bacterium | reverse complement strand
GTGGCAGCCGCACGCGCTCGCCCATCCGCAATCCATCGATGACCGCGCATGCAAGCGGCATGTCGTGCGTCCCTGGCGGCCCGCGCGTCGCCAGCAGTGGATGCACGTCGGACGCGAGTTGCCGGCGTTGGTCGTGGTCGAGATAAAAATCGTCGATCGACACCACCACCGCATGCACGCCGCGGCGATGCGCCAACGCCGCGACCTGCGCCGCCAGTGTCGACTTGCCGGAACCCTGTACGCCGCCGATCCCGTACACGCGCGCGTCATGCGCCAAGGCGTCATCCAGCACCTCGGCGACGAACGCAGGATCGAAGGCGGCAGGCGGGTGCGTGATCGCTGACATCGCGCGACAATAGCGCAACGCCCGGACATCGCCGCATCATCGAATCCCGTAGAGCGACATGCCCACGACGACAAGGTTTATTCGATGAATCCCCTGTACACAGAAGCCCTGGACACATTCGCCACCCTGCTCGCCGAAGCGAAGGCCAGCGCGGATCCAGAGCCGACCGCGATGACAGTCGCGACGGCTACGCCCGACGGCCAGGTGTCCGCGCGCACCGTGCTGCTGAAGACATTCGACGTGCGTGGTTTCGTGTTCTACACGCACCTTGATGGCCGCAAAGGCCGCGAACTTCAGACCAACCCGCAAGCCGCCTTGCTGGTGCTCTGGAAAGGCCTGCGCGACGGCGGCGTGCAGGTGCGTGTGGGAGGCGAAGTCGAAATCGTCGGTGATGCCGAAGCCGACCTGTATTTCGCCTCGCGGCCCCGCCTGAGCCAGATTGGCGCGTGGGCGTCTGCTCAGTCCGAAACGCTGGTATCACGCGAAGTCTTCGAGCAGCGTATTGCCCACTACGAAAACGAATTCGACGGCCGCGACGTCCCGCGCCCACCCGACTGGTCCGGCTTCCGCGTCATCCCGCGCGCCATCGAATTCTGGTACGGCGCGAAATTCCGCTTGCACGATCGGTGGTTGTACGAACGTGATGCTGCCGGCGAGTGGAGCAAGCGGATGTTGTATCCATGAGCGCCATGCGGCATTTCATCCCGCAAGGGGACTTCCTTTGATTGGCCCCAAACGCATCGTCTGCCTCACCGAAGAACCCACCGAAACCCTGTACGCCCTCGGCGAACAGGATCGCATCGTCGGCATCAGCGGCTTCACCGTGCGGCCGGCGATTGCGCGCAAGGAGAAGCCCAAGGTCAGTGCGTTCATCAGCGCGAAGATCGACCAGATCCTCAAGCTCAAGCCGGACATGGCGATCGGATTTTCCGACATCCAGTCGGACATTGCCGCGGCTCTGATCAAGCAGGGGGTCGAGGTGTGGATCGCCAACCACCGCAGCGTCGACGGGATCCTCGACTACATTCGGCGGCTCGGCGCGCTGGTCGGCGCAAGCGACAAGGCGAATCGTTATGCGGATGAATTGCAGCGCGGACTGGACCAGATTGAACGCGAAGCAGCGTCCCTGGCCCGGCGGCCAAAGGTGTATTTCGAGGAGTGGGACGATCCGTTGATCACTGGCCTGCAATGGGTCGCCGAGCTGATCCGGATCGCCGGTGGTGACGATGTGTTTCCCGAGCGCGCGCAGGAATCGCTGGCGAAAGCACGCATTCTCGAAGACCAGGACGAAGTCATCCGCCGCGCGCCCGACATCATCCTGGGCTCATGGTGCGGCAAGAAATTCCGTCCGGAAAAAGTCGCGGCACGTGCAGGATGGGGTGTGATTCCGGCAGTGCGCGATGGCGCGCTGCATGAGATCAAATCGCCGAACATCCTGCAGCCGGGACCAGCGGCGTTGACGGATGGTGTGCGCGAGATGGCACGGATCTTCCGGGAATGGTCGCAGGATCAAGACTGATGTTGTTCCTTCTCGCGATGGAGAAGGAAAGGATGATCATCGCGGATAGAACTCGCGATTGAATTGCAGCGTCGCCACGGCCTTCCCATCGCGCACCGCTTTCACGTCAAACCGCAGGGTTTCCGGCAACGACGTTTCGACCGTCCCGATGTAATCCAGCAACTCGCCGGTGCGCACCTCGCGCATGACGATCGCTTGTTTGTTGCCGCGCAGGTCCGTAGCGGATGCGGTGATGATCGCCGGCAACGAGCGCTCGTTGACTTCAGGGCCCTGACGTACCGCGACCAGCAGCAGGATCGTGTTGTCAGCGCGCGTGATGCCGTACTGCTGGGCGATCGCCGGTTCGAGCATGGCGGTCTGTATGGGGCTGGCGCGCACGCTGATGTCACCGACGCGGGCGATGGCATCGCCTTGCGCCGATGACGCTTCCGACGATGCAGGCGAACTGTTTCCGCCACATGCCGCGATCATCAGCGCGGTTGCAGTCACGAATGCATGTTGAAGCTTGAAAAAACCAGTCATGACGAGCTCCCGCTCAATCGTTGGCGGCGGACAGCTGCCTGCCGCGTTCGGTGGCATTGCGGATGGCGAGTGCGACCAGTTCGCGAAAGCCGTTCAATTCGAATGTTTCGATGGCCGCCTGCGTCGTGCCGCCAGTTGAGGTGACACGGTGCCGCAATTCGTCCGGCGCCTCATTGGCTTCAGTCAACATGCGCGCTGCGCCCAGCACGGTCTGCAACACGAGCGTGCGCGCGGCATCCGCGGGCAGGCCTTCCGCACGCGCCGCTTGTTCCATGGCCTCGGCCAACAGGAACACATAGGCCGGACCGCTGCCGGAGACTGCAGTCACGGCATCCATCTTTGCCTCGTCTTCGATCCAGACGACCTCACCCGCACTCGATAGCAGTTGTCGCGCGCGCTCACGGCCGTCCGCATCGACGCGCGCATTTGCGAACAGGCCGGTTACGCCCGCGCCGAGCAGGGCAGGGGTGTTGGGCATCGCGCGCACCACGCTGGCGCCGCTTCCAAGCCAGCGTTCGAGCTGCGCCGCGGTGATGCCAGCGGCAATGGAAACAATCAATGGCTCCGCAGACTTCGCCACCGGCGCGAGCGATTCGCAGACGCCGCACATCACCTGCGGTTTCACCGCAAACAGCCAGGTGTGCGCACCAGCGACAGCATCGGAGGCATCCGCGAACACCGCGACATTGAAATCGCGTTGCAAGGCATCGCGCAGTTCCGCGACAGGTTCCGCCACGCGAATCGAATCCGTAGCAGTACCGCGCGCGATGAGCCCGCCGATCAGGCTGCGCGCCATGTTGCCGCCGCCGATGAAGGCGATGGTGTCGGACGATGCTGCGTCTGGAATATTCATCAGAGACCCGTACTGCGTATCTGCAAAGCGTAACGCACGGCGCCCGGCACAGTCCGATCCTCTCGGGGGCCGGCACCTCGTAGGAGTGGCTTCAGCCGCGAGCTTTACGTTGCATGGCCGGCGTCAAGAGCTCGCGGCTAAAGCCGCTCCTATGCCCCGAAAGAAGTCCCCTTGGGGGACGAAAATCAAAACCGAGGCATTGGTGACTGCCATCACCCGCGTCGCCCAAACAACGCCGTCCCCACCCGTACCATCGTTGCGCCTTCCTCGATCGCAAGCTCGATGTCGTCGCTCATCCCCATCGACAGCGTGTCCACCGATGGATGCCGTGCAGCCAGCGCATCGAACAATGATCTCATCGCGCGGAACGCAGCACGACGCAGTTCAACATCCGGATGCGGCGCCGGGATGGCCATCAATCCGCGCAGGCGCAATGACGACTCGCCCGCGATGGCATCGGCAAACGCATCAATGTCCTGCGGCGCGCAACCATGCTTGCTGGCCTCGTCATCGATATTGACCTGGACCAGCACGTTCAGCGGCGCGCGGTCGGTCGGGCGATGCGCTGCCAACGCGGCGACGAGTTTCATCCGGTCCACGGTCTGCACCCAGTCGAACGCCCGCGCAGCATCGCCGGCCTTGTTGGATTGCAGGTGCCCGATGAGATGCCACTCCAGCGTCACATCCGCCAGCGCCTTCTGCTTGGCCAGCGCTTCCTGGACGTAGTTTTCGCCAAAAGCCGGCACAAGCCCGGGCTGAACAAGACGCCATTCGCACGCCAGTTCCGCGATGGCGGCGGCAGGCCGGGTCTTGCTCACCGCCAACAACCGCACCGGTGGCCGCCGGGCGTATTCGTCTGCGTTATCAAGTCTTTGCAGGAGGTCGCGCAGGGCGGTTGCGAGCACGTTGGCGTATCCGTCTGAAGTTGCGGCCGAAGTCCGGTTTGACATCCGGATTAGAGCGCTATACTGCCTCGCAGGGGTCGATAGCGTACTTGCTGCGTTGGTTGCATCTGTCGTCTGGCATCGGGGGAACGGCGCATGGATATTGCAGAACTGTTGGCGTTTTCGGTCAAGAACAAGGCATCCGACCTGCATCTGTCGGCGGGTCTGCCGCCGATGATCCGCGTCGACGGCGACGTGCGCCGGATCAACATTCCGGCACTGGATCACAAACAGGTGCACTCGCTGGTGTACGACATCATGTCGGACAAGCAGCGCCGCGATTACGAGGAGTTCCTCGAGGTCGATTTCTCCTTCGAGATCCCCAGCCTCGCGCGCTTCCGCGTCAACGCCTTCAACCAGAACCGCGGCGCCGGCGCCGTGTTCCGCACCATTCCGTCGGAAGTGCTGACACTTGAAGACCTGGGCTGTCCGCGCATCTTCAAGGA
>JALYOU010000087.1 GCA_030856725.1 Pseudomonadota bacterium | reverse complement strand
GTGTTCACCAACCCGAAACACAGCTCGGGCTAGCGTGAGATCAATCTCCACGCGGGCGGATGCGCCATGAGCACATTGAAGAAAGATCACATCGTCGGCGCCGGTGCCAGTGCTGCGGTTGGCGCGGTGGCGGGCGGCGCGCTGGGCGCTGTCGCTGGTAACCGCGTGGCGGAATCCGCTGACAAGCGCGACGACCTCGGCCATTTCCAGCAGATCTTCCACACCATGCCGTACTACATCGCCGGCCGCGACTGGCATGACTACGCACCGGCGTATCGTTACGGCCTGGACACCTTCGAGCGCCACCGCGGCCTATCCTTCTCCGCTGCCGAATCGCAGTTGCAGGGCGGTTGGGAAGCCGCCGCGCGTTTCGGCTCGCGCCTGGGCTGGTTCGAGGCCAAGCCGGCGGTGGAGCATGCCTGGCAGTCGCTGCAGGAAACGCTCGACCCGACCACACCGCATCAGCGCGTCGAAGACCGCTGACGCACGCAGACTCGCGCGTTGTGGGAGCGACGGAAGTCGCGACTTGACGCCAGATCGCGACTTCCGTCGCTCCCACTAAAAGCCCGCCTTCGCAGAATGACGGCCGAAATCGGCGCGGCTCTCAGGTCCGGTAACATGCTTCAAGCATTCGCACGAGAACCTTCATGACCGACACCCGCAACGACGTGACCCGCGAACAGGCCGAAGATGCGGTGCGCACTCTCCTGCGCTGGTCCGGCGATGACCCAACGCGCGAAGGCCTGCTCGACACACCCAAGCGCGTGGCCAAGGCGTACGAAGACTGGTTCAGCGGATACGCGCTCGACCCGGACGACTATCTGCAACGCACCTTCAAGGAAGTCTGCGGCTACGACGAGATGATCGTGCTGCGCGACATCGAATACGAAAGCCATTGCGAGCACCACATGGCGCCGATCATCGGCAAGGCGCACATCGGCTACCTGCCCGACGGCAAGGTGGTCGGCATCAGCAAGCTCGCACGCGTGGTCGAGGCCTATGCGCGGCGCTTCCAGGTGCAGGAAAAAATGACCGCGCAGATCGCCGACTGCATCCAGCGCGCATTGCAACCGCGCGGTGTCGGCGTGGTCATCGAGGGCGTGCACGAGTGCATGACCACACGCGGCATCCACAAGCGTGGTGTCAGCATGGTGACCTCGAAGATGCTGGGTGGTTTTCGCGAAGACGCCCGTACGCGCTCCGAGTTCCTGAGGTTCCTCGATGTCGGCAACGGGCGTTAACGAGATTCTTGATGTCATGATCGTCGGGGCGGGTCCCGGCGGGCTGACTGCGGCGACTTATCTTGCACGCTTCCACCGCCGCATCGCTGTGATCGATGCCGGCATGAGCCGCGCGCGCTGGATCCCGAGCAGCCACAACTGCCCGGGATTTCCGTTTGGCGTGGCCGGCACGCAGCTGCTGGAAAAACTGCGCGCGCAGGCCGAACGCTACGGCGTGGAGATCGTGTCCGGCCGCATCGCCAGACTCGAACGCGACGCCGACGAAGGCTTCACCGCGACCGCGGACGACTTCACGGCATGGCGCGCGCGTTACGTCATCCTCGCCACTGGCGTGGTTGACCGCATGCCGTCGATGCACGGCCTGGAAGACGCCATCGCGCAAAACGTGATCCGCCTGTGCGCGGTGTGCGATGGCTACGAGGCCAGCGACGAGCACATCGCGATCCATGCGCCGGTCGACGACGCCATTCGCCATGCTCTGTTCATGCGCACGTTTTCACGCAGCGTCGCCGCCGTGCCGTCGGAGCCGGGCGAGCCGTCCGCCGAGTGCGCCGAGCAGGCGCGCGCGGCCGGTATCACGGTGTTGCCGCGCGCAGCCACGCTGCACCACGACGGCACATGCTGCGTGTTCACGCTGGACGACGGCAGCGTGCACCGTTTCGATACGGTGTATCCGGTGCTTGGCAGCGACAGCCAGTCCGCGCTCGCGTGCGCATTGGGCGCCGAAGCCGACGAATGCGGCGAACTCATCGTCGATGCGCGCATGCAGACCAGCGTCGACGGCCTCTACGCCATCGGCGACTTGGTCAGCGCCCTCAACCAGATCAGCGTCGCCGTCGGCCACGCCGCCATCGCCGCCACCACCCTGCACAACCGTCTGCCGCGCAACTTCCGGGAAGACGAGGCCAGCCAGCCGGACACCGCTGCGGACCTGCCTGCGCCGATGCCCACCACCTAGGCAACAAACAAGACGTTTGCGGCGCATGCCTTTCATTCCTTTTTCCGAAACGCCAGGACACTGCAAGTGTTGACCCGGCGGACCTCAGCCCACCACATCAAGATGGCTTCCGCCATGACACGCGTGGGCGAATGCCCACCCC
>JALYOU010000040.1 GCA_030856725.1 Pseudomonadota bacterium | reverse complement strand
CTGCGTGTCCTCCGAGACGCCCTGCAGGCCCTGCACGATGTCCCGATTGTTCACGGTCAAGTCGTGCACCCGCGTACCGAGGTCAGCAATGCGCAGGCGCAGCAGCGGCACCAGGCTTGCATTCGCGAGCAACGCATTCGCCGCCTCGTCGATCTGCTGCTGCGGCAGGTCG
This sequence comes from Pseudomonadota bacterium, assembly GCA_030856725.1. GTDB lineage: Bacteria > Pseudomonadota > Gammaproteobacteria > Xanthomonadales > Xanthomonadaceae > JALYOU01. Next base: position 8,323 of record JALYOU010000040.1, on the reverse strand, counting down.
AGCTTGCATGGGTAATCGAGGTTGTCGGCGATGCCCCGGTAATCCCCGATGTCGATCTTTCGATCGCCGCAGTGCTTGTTGAGCGCGCGCTGCACGTCGTTGGCAACGCTCATCCGGAATGCCTCGCGGAACCGGGATGCCGCGCCCTCCCGCGCGGTGTTCTCGATGGTCGGCACGTTGTAGAGCCGCATCGTGGTGTCGCGCAGGCGTTGATCTTCGATCAGGCCGATGGTGCCGGTCGAAATCAACTCGTCGTAGGTGGAGCGGCGGCGCGTCCGCTGCTTGTACTGGGTGGCGCGGTAGGCGCTGACCAGAAGCGCTTCGTTGGACGTCGCGGAGTTTCCGCTGAGTGCATCTACCGCGATCTCCGCATTCGCCAGCACATCACGGCTGTATTCAATCAGGTACTGGTAGCTCCACGCCTCTTCGCGCAGATCGGCCTTTAGGCGCTCGGTGAAGATCGCGGCTTTCTGCCTGGTTTCGCGCTCGGCATTCCAGTTCGCCACCTGGATGCCGATGAACACGCCCACCACCACGATGACCAGGTCGATCCAGATCGCGGTCCATTCCTGTTTGCGGACATGCTCGATGACGCGGCGCAGGATCATGGTCCTCCCCCCGATAGGCCCGACAAGCTGCCGGCGGCCTCCCCGCAAGCAGTATAGGTATCCCGCGCACGCCGTGGCCGGCCCCGCTGACGCCCCCTGGCGCTCCTGCGTGCAAACGAAGAAAGGGCCGGCACCAGGCCAGCCCTTTCATGCTCGATGCATTGCGATGACTTACAGCAAGTGGGCCACGCCAGCGCGTTCTTCTTCCAGTTCCGCCAGCGTCTTGTCCATGCGCTCGCGGCTGAAGTCGTCGATCTCGAGATTTTCGACGCGCGTGTATTCGCCATTTTCGGTGATCACCGGGACGCCGTACATCACGTCCTTCGGAATGCCGTAACTGCCGTCGGAAGGCACGCCCATCGTCACCCACTTGCCGTTGCTGCCGAGCATCCAGTCGCGCACGTGATCGATCGCCGCGTTCGCCGCCGATGCCGCCGACGACAGGCCACGCGCCTCGATGATCGCCGCGCCGCGCTTGCCGACGGTGGGAATGAACGTGTCGGCATTCCAAGCCTGGTCGTGGATCATGTCGTTGGCCGACGCGCCGCCGATGGTCGCGAAACGATAGTCGGGATACATCGTCGGGCTATGGTTGCCCCACACGATCAGTTTTTCAATATCGCCCACGGGCCGGCCGGTTTTCGACGCGAGTTGCGACAGCGCACGGTTGTGGTCGAGGCGCAGCATCGCGGTGAAATTCTTCGCGGGAAGATCCGGCGCCGACTTCATGGCGATGTAGGCATTGGTGTTGGCCGGGTTGCCGACCACCAGCACCTTGACCTTGCCCGACGCGACTTCATTGAGCGCCTTGCCCTGCACGGTGAAGATTTCCGCATTCTTGAGAAGCAGATCCTTGCGTTCCATGCCCGGGCCACGCGGCATCGCGCCGACAAGCAACGCGACATCGGCGTCCTTGAACGCAACTTTAGGATCGTCGGTGCCCACCATGCCGGCGAGCAGCGGGAACGCGCAGTCCTCCAGTTCCATCATCACGCCCTTGAGCGCGGCCTGTGCTTTTTCAAGCGGGAGTTCCAGCATCTGCAGGATTACCGGCTGGTCCTTGCCGAGCATTTCGCCCGAAGCGATGCGGAATAGCAGGGCGTAGCCGATCTGGCCGGCGGCGCCGGTGACGGCAACACGGATGGGGGCTTTCATTCTCGATGGCTCCTGTAGGGTGGGCCCTGGCCCGCCGTGCTTCGATAAAGAGTGTTTGCGATAACGAGTCGTGCAATGGCCGGCTTGAGCCCGCCCTACGTCAATTCAGCGAAAAACTCGACGATGCGCTGCAACCCCGGCGCAAGCTGCGGCGTCGGGCAGGTGTAGCTGATGCGGATCGCGCGCGGTTCGCCGAAGGCCGAACCCGGCACGCAGGCCACGCCCTTGGCTTCGAGCAGCGCATTGCACAGATCGACATCGTTGGCGATGACTTTGCAGCCGTGCGACTTGCCGAACGCGATGCTGACATCCGGAAACGCATAGAACGCGCCCTGCGGCTGTGGGCACGCAACACCGGGAATGGACAATAACGCCGCCATCACTTGATCGCGTTTGCCCTGGAACTCGATGTTCTTCTGCTGCGGCACGTCCTGTGGACCCGACAACGCCGCGATGGCCGCAGCCGTGACCACTTCCGGAAGATTGGTGATGTGGTTTGAGTTCATTGTCGTCACCGCATCGGCGACGCTTTCCGGCCCGACCATGAAACCCACGCGCCAACCCGGCATGCCGTACGTCTTCGACAGCGAATCGATGAAGATCACGCGGTCGCGCAATTCCGGACGTGCGTGCAGGAAGTTGTGGTAACCGACGCTATCGAACACCATCCGGTTGTAGATGTCGTCGGTGATGACCCACGTCTCGGGATATTTCACCAGTACGTCGGCCAGCGCGGAAATCTCGTCCTTGTCGTACACCATGCCGGTGGGATTGGATGGATTGTTGAACAGGAACACGCGCGGCTTCTTCGCAAGCGCCGCGTCGAGTTGCGACGGCGTCAGCTTGTAATCCTGTTCGGCCGGGCACGGCAGCAACTGGATCTCGGCGTTGAGGATTTCGGCGATGTCGACGTAGCTGGTCCAGTACGGCGTCGGGAACGCGATGGCGTCGCCTTCGTCGAGCAGCGCTTCGGCGATGTTGTAGATCACGTGTTTGGCGCCGACACCGGTGGCGCAGTTGGCGCGGCTGAAACCGGTCAGCCCGATCTCTTCGATATGCTTGAGAAATGCATCAAGCAACGCGTCGGAGCCACGGTTGCTGCCGTACTGTCCGCTGTCCTTCGCAAGCGCTTCACGTGCCGCCGCATACACGTGCTCCGCAGGCAGAAAATTGGGAACGCCGATCGAAAAACTGATGATGTCGCGACCTTCTGCCTTGAGGCGTTTGGCCTTTTCGGCAACCTGCATGATCGCGCTGGGCTTGGCGCGACCGATGCGCCGGGCGAACTGGGGCATCGCTGAACCTCGAGAGTGAGTGCTCGACATGGGCTTGCCGAAGCAAGCTTGGAGAAGGGAAATGTTAACACAGCGGTCCAGTTCGCCTGCCCCGTTCCACCCGCAAAAAACCCTGCGCGGTGGCCTACGCGGAAGTTGCCTGCGCGTATCGTTCCTATTGGCTTGGTTGCTGCTTCTCAGCGGCTGCGTGTCGACCCAAGTCCGCACCGCGAAGGATGCTGCGGGCGAGCCCGTGCGTATCGACGGCACCGTTGTGCTGGTGGAGCCAGACATCGAGTTGTACGAACTCGGTGTCGGCGGAATGCAGGAACCGCGCAAGGCCTGGACCGAAGCCGCGCGTCGACTCTATCCGCAGGCGGCGCGCGACGTGTTGCAGGTGCAGGGCATCGCGATGCGGCCTGACTTCAATTTACCTGCCGATGCCGGCCCGGAAAATCCCTTGCGCCAGTTGCTGTTGCTCAACCAGGCGGTGTCGATCAGCATCCTGCAGTACGGCGGTCGTGGCCCGGGAATGCGGCTGCGCAACAAGAAAGGCGAATTCGACTGGACCCTCGGACCCGGCGTGGCCGAACTGCGCCAGGCCACCGGCGCCGACTACGCACTGTTCACCTACATTCGCGACAGCTACACCAGCAGCGGACGCGCAGCGATGCGAATCATCGGCTTCCTGCTACTGGGCGGCGATGTGGGTGGCGGCACGCAGATCGGACTGGCTTCACTGGTCGACCTGCGCACCGGCCAAGTCGTCTGGCACAACCTCCTGCTCGACCAGACCGGCGACCTGCGTGATGCGCAAGGCGCGAACGAAACCGCCGGCGACCTGCTGAAAGGGGTCCGGCGATGAGATGGCTGGTGTTGAAGCGGCCGGTTAAGGAACGATTCGTCATCGTTGCCATGATGGCGTTCGCACTCGCGGCCTGCGCATCGCGCGCGCCGATCCGGGAAAACACTCCGGGCAGCACACCAGTCGCGGGCACGGACGAGGACGAACTCTGGTTCGCGATGGAACGCGCCGAACGCGAACTGCAACGCTCGCCGCTGCGTGTGCGCGATGAGGCGTTGAACGAGTACGTCCGCAAGACCGTGTGCAAATCCGCCGGCGATTATTGCCGCGACCTGCGCGTGTACATCATGGACGTGCCGCAGTTCAACGCCAGCATGGCGCCTAACGGCATGATGCTGCTCTGGACTGGCGCACTGCTGCGCGCGCGCGACGAGGCCGAGATCGCGTTCGTGCTCGGCCACGAGATGGGCCATTTCAAGGCCCAGCATTCGCTGAAACAATGGCGGCGCATCAAGGACACAACCGCGTTTCTCAGCGTGTTCCAGATGATGGCCTACGGTGCGGGCATTCCCGATCTGGCCATGCTCGGTTCGCTGGCCGGCTACGCCGCCATCTTCAAGTTCACCCGCGACCAGGAACGCGAGGCCGATCGCATCGGCTTCGATGCGCTGGTGCGGCACGGATACGACCCGCAGGCAGGCGTGGATCTGTGGGCACGCATGAAACGCGAGGACGATACGCGCCGCTATGATCGGCCCTCCGCCATCTTCTCCAGTCATCCTGCAACCGCCGAACGCCTCGCTGATGTGCGTGCATCTGCTGCTGCGATTCCGAATGCGCCACGCGAACGTCATCGCGATGAATACCGCGCGGCAACGCGGCCCTATCTGGAGCATTGGCTCACCGCCGAACTTGCGCGGCGCGCGTATGCGGCGTCACTGCTGGTCATCAACGAACTGCTTGCCGATGCGCCTACGCAGGACCATGGCGTGCTGACGTTCTATCTGGGCGAAGCCCACCGTCGCCGTAACGCTGCTGGCGATCGCGCTAAAGCCGCGGATCTTTACGCGCGCGCCATCACGATGCCCGGCGTGCCCGATGCCGCATGGCGCGAGCATGGTTTCGCGCTGCGCGATGCTGGCCGCGCTGCGCAGGCACGCGATGCGCTGCAGAAATACCTGGCGGATGCGCCGCAGGCGCAGGACCGTGCATTCGTGCAACGCGAACTGGCCAAGCTCGGAGGTGGACGATGAAACTTCGCACATGGCTCGTGTTGCTGATGGTGGTCGCGCTGCTCGTAAGTTGCGCAAGCGGCGGTGGCCCGCTGGTGTCCCCCGGCCCCAACCCGGCCGGCAGCCGCCTCACCATCAACAGCGAAATGGAATGGACGCGCATTTCCACGCAGCGCTTCCAGTTGTGGACCATCGACGGCGAGCTGCTCAACCGCCTCTACATCATTCCCGGCGTACGCGAACGCGACTACATCTTCCTGGGCGCGCGGCAGACCCGGCGGCGCCCCGATGGTCCCTTCTACCAGCCCGGCATGCGCGCCGACGAAGTGCGCGACCTGATCATCGACGGCCTGCTCGCTTCCGGTGCGATCAACATCTCGGCCACCAACCTGCGCCCCGTGCAGTTCGGCGCGCGCGAAGGCCTGCGCTTCGAGATGACGATGGCCACCGAAGAAGGCCTGAAATATCAGGGCATGGCCGCCGCGTTCGAGCACGACCGCCAACTTGCACTGGCGATCTTCCTCGCGCCCAGCGAGCACTACTACCCGCGTGATGCGGAGAAGGTGTCTCGGATGCTGGATACCTTGCGCTGGAAATAGTGCTTTTCGTCCCCCAAGTGGACTTTCTTCGGAGTAGGAGCGGCTTCAGCCGCGAGCTCTTGATTTTTTGAATGAGATGGAGAGCTCGCAGCTAAAGCCGCTCCTACAAAAAAAAGCGCGGCCTTCGCCGCGCTTTTTCTATCTCACAGTACTTCGAAATATTATGCGGCGAGAATCTTGTTCCACTCGGCAACGCGATCGGACTTGGCCGCAAGTGCTGCATCGACGTCACCTTCGATCTTCACCGAATTGATCTTGTCTCCCTGCTTCACCGCATCCACCACCTCAAGGCCTTCCAGCACCTTGCCGAACACGGTGTGCTTGCCGTCGAGCCAGCCGGTCGCGATGTGTGTGATGAAAAACTGGCTGCCATTGGTGTTGGGACCAGCATTGGCCATCGACAACACGCCGCGTTCGTGGGCAACCCCATTCTTGGTTTCATCCTCGAATTTGTACCCGGGGCCGCCGGTACCTGTGCCCTGCGGGCAGCCGCCCTGGACCATGAAATCCGGAATTACGCGGTGGAAGTTGAGGTCATCGTAGAACCCGCGCTTGGCGAGGTTGACGAAATTGGCGACGGTCAGCGGTGCCTTGTCGGCGAACAGTTCCACGCGGATCGGGCCGCGGTCGGTATCGAAATTGGCGATGAGGGACATGGGAGACTCCTGTGGATGGATGAATCAATGGTTCAGATGTGCCAGCACCATCCGCACGGCCAATACCACGCCGATAGCGGACATCATGCCGCCGGCAACCATTAGCGGTAGGCTGAGGGCTCCGGCGAAAGCAGAGCTCACGGAGCTCCCGGGCGCGAAGGGCATGTGTAACCCCAGCGCGAACAAAATGGTGGCGACTTCGTCAAAGGCAAGCAGCCACATCGGCAGCTTCCAGGGTGTCTTGGCCATATGAACCTGATGGCTTGGGGAAACGCCGGACCGAGCCGGGCCAGCGAGTCCGGCTATAATAGCCGGCTTCCTTCTGAGCCCTTTGCGCCGCCGCGGCGCATCCTTCGTCATGTCCGCATCCCAATCCGTTGAACGCCTCCGCAACATCGCCATCGTCGCCCACGTCGATCATGGCAAGACCACCCTCGTCGACCAGCTCCTGAAGCAGTCCGGCACGTTCAGCGAACGCACCGTGACCACCGAGCGGATGATGGACAGCAACGATCTCGAAAAGGAACGTGGCATTACGATCCTGTCGAAGAACACCGCAATCCGCTGGAAGGCGCCGGACGGCGAAGAATGGCGCATCAACATCGTCGACACCCCCGGCCACGCCGACTTCGGTGGCGAGGTCGAGCGCGTGCTGTCGATGGTCGACTCGGTGCTGATCCTGGTCGACGCGATGGACGGCCCGATGCCGCAGACCCGCTTCGTCACGCAGAAAGCGTTCGCGATGGGCTTCAAGCCGATCGTCGTGGTGAACAAGGTGGATCGTCCCGGCGCGCGTCCGGACTGGGTGCTGGACCAGACCTTCGACCTGTTCGATCGCCTCGGCGCCACCGACGACCAACTCGATTTCCACACCGTCTACGCGTCCGCATTGCACGGCTATGCCGGGCTTGAGCCGACGGTGCGCGACGGCGACATGACGCCGCTGTTCCAGACCATTGTCGATCACGTCGCGCCGCCGCCGGTCAACCTCGACGGCCCGTTCCAGATGCGCGTCACCTCGCTGCAGTACAGCAACTATGTCGGCATCATCGGCATCGGCCGCGTGCAGCGCGGCACCATCCGCACCAACCAGCAGGTCACGGTCATCGACCGCGAAGGCAAGACCCGCAACGCCAAGGTGCTGCAGGTGCTCGGCTTTCTCGGCCTCGAGCGGCATGAAGTCAAGGAAGCGCACGCCGGCGACATCATCGCCATTTCCGGCATCGAAGGTCTCGGTATTTCCGACACGATCTGTGAGGTCGGTACGGTGGAACAATTGCCGGTGCTGACCGTCGATGAGCCCACGATCTCGATGACCTTCCAGGTAAACGATTCGCCGTTTGCCGGTACCAAGGACAAGAGCGGCGGCAAGTTCCTGACCTCGCGACAGTTGCGCGATCGCCTGATGCGCGAGACGCAGCACAACGTCGCTCTGAAGGTGGAAGACACTGCCGACGCCGACAAATTCAAGGTCTCTGGCCGTGGCGAATTGCATCTGTCGATCCTGATCGAAACGATGCGTCGCGAAGGTTACGAGCTCGCTGTCTCGCGTCCCGAAGTCATCATCAAGACCATCGATGGCCAGAGGATGGAGCCGTACGAATCGCTGGTGGTAGACCTGGAAGAACAATTCCAGGGCGGCGTGATGTCACGTCTCGGCGAGCGCAAGGCGCAGTTGTCCAACATGGAACCCGACGGCAAGGGCCGCGTGCGCATCGACTTCATGATTCCCGCGCGTGGATTAATCGGCTTCCAGACCGAGTTCCGGACGATTACTGCCGGCACCGGCCTGCTGTTCCATGTTTTCGATCATTACGGCCCGCGTAGCGAAGGCGAGATTGGCCAACGCCAGAACGGCGTGCTGATCTCCAATGCCACCGGCTCCTCGCCTGCCTACGCGCAGGTGGCGATGCAGGAACGTGGCCGTTTGCTGATCGAGCCGGGTGAGGAAATCTACGAAGGCCAGCTGGTCGGCATCCATTCCAAGGACAACG
>JALYOU010000256.1 GCA_030856725.1 Pseudomonadota bacterium | reverse complement strand
AACCGACGATCGACATCCGCGGAATTCCGCCACCGAGGTGCACTTCCACCTTGACCGCCGGCGCGCCGACGCCAACGCGCGCACGGGTGTGCACGAGCGCGAGTCCCATGTCGGCGGACTCAGTGCTGCGGGTTATCGGGTTTGAGGCAGTCGGTTTCGAGCTGCTGCACGGCGCGTTGCAGGGTCTCGAGTTTCTCGCGAGTACGCAGCAGCACGGCGCGCTGCACGTCGAATTCCTCGCGCGTCACCAGGTCGAGCTTCGACAAGCCTGTCTGCAGTACCGCCTTGAAACTCTGCTGCAGTTCCTCGCGGCTTCGCTCCGATAACGGCTGGCGCATGCCCGGCGGCACAAGGCCGCTGAGGCGGCGGGCGAGATCATCGATGTGGCTGAGGTCGATCATGGCGATGTGTTCCCGTGAAACTGGATGAGGTGCGAGCCTGACATGGCGGTGTGACGTATGACATCGGCACGCGACGCAGCTCGGCGTAGGGAAAATCCTAGCGCGCCGGAGAAGATGTCAGGTGATGCCGTGCTCACGGTTATGGGAGCGCCTCGTCGGCGCGTCCAGCTCTGCCGGTACCGCTCTCGCGCCTATGAGGCGCTCCTACAAAAAGCGCGGCACGCTATCCTGCTCAAAACCAACCGGAGACGCCGCAATGAAGATGGTCATGGCCATCATCAAGCCCTTCAAGCTCGACGACGTGCGCGAGGCCCTGTCCGATGCGGGCGTGGCTGGGATCACCGTCACCGAGGTCAAGGGTTTCGGCCGGCAGAAGGGACATACCGAGCTGTATCGCGGCGCCGAATACGTGGTCGATTTCCTGCCCAAGATCAAGCTCGAAGTCGCCGTCACCGACGACCAGGTCGATGCCGTCATCGAAGCCATCATGAAAACTGCCGGCACCGGCAAGATCGGCGACGGCAAGATCTTCGCGTGGGACCTGGAGCGCGTGGTTCGAATCCGCACGGGCGAGCTGGACGGGGACGCGTTGTAGCCGAGCAAAGCGCCGGAGGGGTCCGCTTGGCGCAACCCCCTTCGGACTGGTGATAGACCCTGAGGTCATGGCCTAGCCCGGGGATCATTGGCGTTTGAATGTCAGTGACACTGGCATCTACGCCATTGCCTGACTTGAGGAGTGCCATGCACAGGTCAAGAGTCTTACGAGCAATTGCGTGGGTGTCGGCCGCATTGCTGACACTGGTTTTATTGGCCGTCGGTTTCATCTATTTCTCCACCGAACGGATGTTGAGGCGCCAGCACGACATCCCGTTGCAGGCGTTCAACGCTCTCAAGGCTCCAACTGCGGTTGATCTTGCCGAAGGCCGGCGCATGTCGGCGATCGTAGGGTGCTGGGCCGGCTGCCACGGAATGAAAGGCGAAGGCGGCTCGGAGGACGCACCCTACATTTTCAGCGCGACGGCACCTACGCTGTCAGCCGTGCTGCCCCGCTACAGCGATGAGGAGTTGGTTCGCCTGATTCGATTTGGCGTGAAACGGGACGGTCGAACCGCTTTGGGGATGATCTCCGGTACGTTCAATCCGCTCAGCGACGCGGATCTTGCGAGGATCATCGCCCACCTGCGGCGCCAGCCGGCATCGAAACCCGTTCCCGAGAAGCGAACCGTGGCATTGGGTGGCCGCATGGCGCTGCTATCAGGGGATTGGAAAACATCCGTCGACGAGGTGGATCGATCCATGCCCCGCTGGGGCGAATTGCCGCGCAATACATCATTCGAGCGTGGCCGGTATCTGGTGAGCATCACCTGCACCGAGTGCCACGGCCTGGACCTGCAGGGCGAAGCATTCGAAAAGAGTCCACCGATGGATATCGTCAGGGCGTACAACATCGATCAGTTCCGGGTCCTCATGCGCACAGGCAAACCGATCAGCGGCCGTGATCTAGGCATCATGAGCTGGACGGCACGCTTCGGCTTCAGTCACTTCAAGGACGATGAGATCCGCGACATCCACAACTATCTGCTGGAGTATCGAAAGGGACTGCCAACAAACGCCAGTACCGCGTCTTCAGCGACCAACTAGCGCTCGCGCGGGTCATGCGTGGCGGGATCGCCGTCCTGCACGCAGCTTTGCTTAATCCTGAAGGGCGGCAGCGACGAACGGCGGCAGTGTCAACGCCGCATGGTGGATGTCGGCGCTGTAGTACTTCGTCTCGAACGCCTTCGCACGCGAATCGACCTTGCGGAACTTGAAATCGCCAGACTTCTTCGCCAGCGTCGCACTCCACCAACCGGTCGGATAGCACGGTTGTGGAAACGGCAAAGTCTTGAACGTGGTGAAGCCTGCTTTGCGCATTTCGCCGCGCATTTCGTTGATCAAATCCAGCAACACCAGTGGCGATTCGGATTGCTGCACCAGGATGCCATCGTCCTTCAGCGCGCGGTAGCAGCTGTCGTAGAACGACTTGTTGAACAGCCCTTCGGCGGGACCGACCGGATCGGTCGAGTCCACGATCACGATGTCGAGGCTGCCCGTTTCGCAGTTCTGCATGTAGGCGATGCCATCGTCGAACAGCAGCTGCGCACGCGCGTCATGGTTGGAATCGCACAGCTCCGGGAACCATTTCTCGGCCATGCGCGTGACCTGCTCGTCGATGTCGCACTGCACGGCCTTGGCCACGCCGGGGTGCTTCAACACCTCGCGCAACGTCCCGCAATCGCCGCCGCCGATGATGACGACCTGCCTCGGGTCGGCATGCGTGAACAGCGCCGGATGCGACATCATTTCGTGATACAGGAAATTGTCGCGTGTGGTCAGCATCACCGCACCGTCGATCAGCATCAGGTTGCCCCAGTCCGTGGTCTCGAAGATCTCGATGTGCTGAAACGGGGATTGCACCTCGTCGAGTTTCCTGGTGATGCGATAGCCGATGGCCGAGCCGGCGGGCTCGAAGTTTTCGTAATGCCAGGTGGTGTCGGTCATTGCAGGATTCCTGAATTGGTTCGGACGTCGTCCCGCAAAAGCGGGGGCCCGCGACTTTAGCTTTCAGCTTTGATGAAGCGTCAGCAACATCAAAGCGAGTTCGAATTGTTGCCAGATGACAAACATTCAAAGTCGCTGGGTCCCAGCCTTCGCGGGGATGACAGATTTTTTCGTATCGCCGCGAATTGTAACCAACCCACCATGACGGCCCATTGGCACGCGAGCGCTAGAATGCGCATCCCCACTGTTGCACCGGACATGTCATGACCTGGTCCATCGACCACGCCCGCAAAACCTATTCGATCCCGCACTGGTCGGAAGGCTATTTCGATGTCGATGCCGCGGGCCGCATTGTGGTCGCGCCGAAGGGTGCGCAGGGGCCATCGATCGCATTGCCTGAAGTGGTCGATGCCGCGCGCGCGAACGGGGCGAAATTGCCGTTGCTGGTGCGCTTTCCGGACATCCTTGGCGATCGTCTTGGCAAGCTGCAGGCCGCATTCGCGCAGGCGATGCGCGAGTGGGATTTCAAGGGCGGCTACACCGCCGTGTATCCGATCAAGGTCAACCAGCATCACGGTGTGGCCGGCACGCTGGCCTCGCATGCGGGCGAGGGCTTCGGTCTTGAAGCCGGCAGTAAACCCGAACTGATGGCAGTACTGGCGTTGTCGCGGCCGGGCGGATTGATCGTCTGCAACGGCTACAAGGATCGCGAATACATCCGCCTTGCATTGATTGGCCGCAAGCTAGGCCTGCAGACCTTCATCGTCATCGAAAAACCTTCCGAGCTTGCGCTGGTGATGGAAGAAGCCAAGGCGCTCGATGTGAAACCCGGTCTCGGCGTGCGCATGCGGCTGGCGTCGCTGGGCGCAGGCAAATGGCAGAACAGCGGCGGCGACAAGGCCAAGTTCGGGCTGTCGCCGCGCCAGGTGCTGGATCTGTGGAAGTCGCTGCGCGACAGCGGCATGGCCGATTGCCTGGGCCTGCTGCATTTCCACATGGGTTCGCAGATCTCCAATGTGCGCGACATCGCCAACGGCATGCGTGAGGCGACGCGATACTTCGTCGAACTGTCAAAGCTTGGGGCGACGATCACGCATGTCGATGTCGGCGGTGGCCTCGGCATCGATTATGAAGGCACACGGTCGCGTAGCTTCTGTTCGATTAACTATGGGCTGGACCAGTACGCGTCCAACATCCTGCAGCCGCTGGCGGAGGCCTGCGAGGAGCACGGGTTGCCGCATCCGCGCGTGGTGACCGAGTGCGGACGCGCGATGACCGCGCATCACGCGTTACTGGTTGCAGGCGTCACCGAAGTGGAAGAGGCGCCGGAAGGCCGTGTGCCTCCCGCGCACGACGACGAACCCGCCGTGATCCGTCACCTGCGCGAGATCCATGTCGAACTCGATACGCGTCCGGCCGCCGAACTGTTTCATGAGGCGCAGCACCATCACAGCGAAGGTCTTAGCGCCTACGCGCTTGGTCATATCGATCTGGCCCAGCGCGCACGCATCGACGACCTGTTCTACGCGATCGCCCATGCCGTGCGCGCGCGCCTGAACGTCGCCGACAAGAGCCATCGTGACCTGCTCGATGAGTTGAACGAGCGGCTGGTCGACAAGTATTTCGTCAATTTCAGCGTGTTCGAATCGATGCCAGACGTGTGGGCGATCGATCAGGTGTTTCCGATCGTGCCGATCGAACGCTTGGATGAGGCGCCGCAACGCCGCGGCGTGATTGCCGACATGACCTGCGATTCCGACGGCAAGATCGATACCTATGTCGACAACGAAGGCCTGGACACGTCGCTGCCGCTGCACGCGCTTGAGTCCGGCGACCGTTACCGGCTCGCGTTTTTCCTGGTCGGTGCGTACCAGGAAATTCTTGGCGACATTCACAACCTGTTCGGCGACACCGATGCGATCGAAGTGCGCGTCGACGGCGATGGTTACGCGATCACGCAGCAACGCAAGGGCGATACGACGGACGTGATGCTGGACTACGTCGGCTACAAACTCGCGGACCTGCGCGCGG
>JALYOU010000230.1 GCA_030856725.1 Pseudomonadota bacterium | reverse complement strand
AGCGCCGACCTCGGTCATCAGTGCCCTGTTCCCGAGTGCAAGTGCCTGTCCACCGATGCGGCCCCGCACGCCCATCCCGGTGACGGAGTCGAACTCTTCTGCGCTGTCGAGCGGAAGCTCGCGTCGTTTGGCTTCGGCCAGGATCGCCTCCGCCAGCGGATGCTCACTGCCCTGCTCCAGGCTGGCGGCCAAACGCAGCACCTGATCGCTGTTGAACCCGTCAGCGACGATCATGTCGCGGTATGCCGGACGTCCTTCGGTCAGCGTGCCGGTTTTGTCGACAATGAGAGTATCGATCTTGCGTAGCTGCTCGATGGCCTCCGCGTCGCGGAACAACACGCCTGCCTGCGCCGCGCGGCCGGTCGCAACCATGATCGACATGGGCGTTGCCAGACCAAGTGCACACGGACACGCGATGATCAGCACCGAGACGGCGTTCAAGACTCCGTAGGTCCACGACGGATCGGGGCCGAACAGACCCCAAGCGAACAACGTCGCCAAGGCAATGGCAAGCACGGCCAGCACAAACCAGAACGCGACCTTGTCGGCCATGCGCTGCATCGGCGCACGCGAACGCTGTGCTTGCGCCACCAACTGCACGATCTGCGACAGGACCGTTTCCGAACCGACCTTTTCGGCGCGGATGACGAGGCTGCCGGTCCCGTTGATCGTGGCGCCGATGACGTTCGAGCCGTCGGTCTTCTCCAACGGAATCGGTTCACCCGTCAGCATCGACTCATCGACGCTGGAGCGCCCTTCCAGTACCGTCCCATCGACCGGCACCTTTTCGCCTGGACGAACGCGCAGGCGATTGCCGACGTGCACATGTTCGAGCGGAATATCTTCCTCGCTGTCGTCATCATTGATGCGCCGCGCCGTCTTCGGTGCGAGCCCGAGCAGTGCCTTGATCGCAGCCGACGTCTTCGAGCGCGCACGCAGTTCCAGCAACTGTCCCAACAACGTCAACGACACGATCACAGCGGCCGCCTCGAAGTACACCCCTACCCTGCCGTGTTCCCGGAACGACGCGGGAAACAGATCCGGTGCGATGGTTGCCACGACGCTGTAGCCGAACGCCGCGGCGACGCCGATGCCGATCAGCGTGAACATGTTGGGATTGCGGGTGCGAATGGACTGCACGCAACGCACGATGAACGGCCAGCCGGCCCACAGCACCACCGGCGCGGTGAGCGCCAGTTCAAGCCATGTGCGCGTTTCGGTCGAGAGCCATGCGATGCGGTGGCCGAGCATGGCCAAGGCCAGCACGATCAAGGTCAGCGGCAGTGTCCACCAGAAACGATGCGAGAAATCGCGCAACTCCGGACTGTCTTCCTCGTCGAGGCTGGGCATTTCCGGTTCAAGTGCCATGCCGCAAAGCGGACAGGTGCCTGGTCCTTGCTGACGAATTTCAGGATGCATCGGACAGGTATGGATCGTGCCGGCGGGGGCAGGCATCGCCGGCGGGTGTGTCGAGGGCGACAGGCATTTCGCCGGGTCCGCCACGAAGCGTTCGCGGCAGCGCGCCGAACAGAAGTGGTAGTCGGTCTCTTCATGCGCGGCGTGGTGTGCGGTGTTCGAGAGATCCACCTGCATGCCGCAGACCGGATCGAGAACGGTCGAGGACATCGCCGACCTCTCACTGGTCGCACAGCAGGCAGCTCTGTCGCCCGCTTTCTGCGCATGCACTGCTGCACTCGCGAACGCTGCTGCGCTCACGAACATTCCCGGTTCTGCAGCGAAGCGTTCGAGACACCGGGCAGAGCAGAAGTGGTACTCCTTGCCAGCGTGGTGCGCGTGATGCGGCGTCGTGAGCGGGTCGACCTGCATGCCGCAGACCGGATCCAGCACCTCGCCTGCCGGTGCATCGCTGGCGTCTTGATGGTTGACTGGCTGCCGGGCATCGCCGGAATGCGTGTTGGTGTTCATGGTCATGGCGTGTCCTCGGCGAGTGCATTCAGGATCGGGCACCGGTCCAGTGCGCCGTGTCCCGGGCATGCCGTCACCAATGCCAGCAGGCCGTCACGGATGCGGGAGAGTTCGGCCAGTTTGGATTCGACGTCCGCAAGTTTTTCGGTCGCGGCGATCTTGAGTCCGGCCATGTCGTCTTCGCGACGGCCCGACAGTGCCAGCAACTCTCGGATCTCCGACAGGGTGAAGCCGAGCGCCTTGGCGCGCCGGATGAAGCGCAGGCGGGAGACATCGCTGGCTTCATAGAGGCGATAGCCGGACGCCTGTCGTTGCGGCGGCGGCAGCAGGCCTTCGCGCTCGTAGAACCGGACCGTGTCGATCCCGGTATCGGCACGCTTGGAAAGTTCACCAATTTTCATTCGCTTGCTCCTGCGATTGCGGTGGCAACGAGGGCAGCTTGCACCCCTGACCATGGTCCAGAGTCAAGCATCGATGTACTCGCCACTCTGAACCCGGCCGTTGGCGCCTCACCCGATCACGACTCGACAGACGTGTTTAATGCAGTTCCAACCATTCCATGGATATCCACATGAAACTTAAACACTCCCTGCTCGCCCTTGCACTCGCCGCGTCAACCCTGCTGGCCGTCAGCACCAGCGCGCACGAACCCAAGCCGCAGACCAAGGAAATGAAGGGTCATGACATGTCGAAGATGCAGGGCCACGACATGAAAGGTCAGAGCGCCGGTTCGATGGAACTGCACAAGGCAATGATGGCTGGCATGAAGATGCCGATGAAAATGAGCGGCAACGTGGACAAGGATTTCGCGACGATGATGACCATGCACCACCAGCAGGCGGTCAAGATGTCCGACATTTACATCAAGCATGGCAACAATGCGCAGCTGAAGGCGTTGGCCCGCAAGATGAAAACCGACCAGCAGGCCGAGATCAGGCAGATGGCGCCCTACACGAAGTAACGATTGGCGTGGAAGCGCTGCACAGGCGGGCGTGATACTCGCCTGGCATTTTCATCCCTACCCCTTTTTCTCCAGGCACCCAAGATGCCGCAGAGCTAGAGGGGTCACTTTTTTCCGGGAATGATCGACAAGCACGGCGCCCAACTTGTACGACGACAGCCAGCTGTCGTCCATCTGCAGCCATCTGCATGATGAGTGAGTTTTGTCGTAGCGGCTCTTCCTACGCAACCGCCAGTGCGCCCCCAATGGCTTTTCTAGTGTTGAGCGAATGGCGCAGACGAGCCGTCGCGTTTCACCAGTTCCACGGTGTAAGGCTGCGTCGAGCGATCGGGCATTTCCATGCCGGGTGAACCGGCTGGCATGCCTGGCAGCACCAGTCCCTTGACATCTGGTTTCTGCGCAAGCAGGCGCTTGATGTCTTCGGCTGGGACGTGGCCCTCAATGAAGTAGCCGCCCACTTCCGCGGTATGGCATG
>JALYOU010000219.1 GCA_030856725.1 Pseudomonadota bacterium | reverse complement strand
AAAGCGGGCGAAGTGCACGCGATCATGGGGCCGAACGGCGCAGGCAAGTCCACGCTCGGCAATGTGCTCGCTGGCCGCGAGGGTTATGACATCGCCGAAGGTTCTGTGCTGTACAACGGCACGAACTTGCTGGACCTCGAACCGGAGGAACGCGCCGCTGCCGGTGTATTCCTCGCATTCCAATACCCGGTCGAAATCGCTGGCGTCAACAACACCTACTTCCTGCGCAGCGCGCTCAATGCGCAACGCAAGGCGCGTGGCGAAACGGAGGTGGATTCGATGCAGTTCCTGAAGCTCGTCCGCGAAAAACTCGCCGTGCTGCACCTCGACGACAAGCTGCTTCAGCGAGGCGTCAACGAGGGCTTCAGTGGTGGCGAGAAGAAGCGCAACGAGATTTTCCAGCTCGCCGTGCTTGAGCCGAAGCTCGCGATTCTCGACGAGACCGACAGCGGGCTGGACATCGATGCGTTGAAGAGCGTCGCCGAAGGCGTGAATGCCTTGCGTTCGCCCGAGCGCGCGTTCGTGGTCATCACACATTACCAGCGCCTGCTCGACTACATCAAACCGGACGTCGTGCATGTGCTGGCCGATGGCCGCATCGTCGAAAGCGGTGGGCCGGAACTGGCGCTGGAGCTGGAAGCGCATGGGTATGCGTGGGTGAAGGATCGGATTGCGCCGGGTGAGGAGGCGCGCTTGCAGACCACTGGTCTGGGCGCTGACGAACGCCCGACGGCTACGCCGGTGGGCCGGGGTGCAGCATGAACTTCGCCTTCACTGAGCATCTTTCAGATCGTCTTCCCCGCGCAGGCGGGGATTCCGCGACCTTGCTCAACGGTGCGCAAAATATCGAAAGCCAGAGTCACTGGATTCCCGACTACGCGGGAGCGACGGTGCCGGTGGACGGAACCATCGCATGAGCGTCCTGCTCGACTCCCTCGCCTCCGCCTACTACACCACGCCGCGCGACGCTGCCCAGGGCGACGCTGCCCTGAGCGACGCTGCCGTGAGCGAGGCTGCCGTTAGCGAGGGTGGTCGCCGCGCCGCGCTCGACGCAGCTCTCCGCGACGGCTTGCCACACGCGCGTTCCGAAGCCTGGAAGTACACGCCGCTGCGCTCGCTGGAACGCCGCGCATTTGCGCCAGCCGATGTTCTCGTCCCCATCGATGCGGTATTGATTGCCCATATCCCGTCGCCGCGCCTGGTCTTCGTCAACGGACGCTTCGATGCGATGAATTCGGATCGCGATGGATTACCGGGTGACGTCGCATTGCAGACCTTGCCGAACGCGCTCGACAGAAGCCTGCCGGCGCGGCGGTTCGATCGCCAGGACGAGGTCTTCGCCCGTTTCAATGCCGCGCTCGCCAACGACGGTGTCGTGCTTCGCGTCGGGCCCGGTATCGAAGTCGCCAAACCGATCCATCTTGTGTTCGTCGGCACGTCCGCTATCACCGATCAGGCTTGGCACCTGCGTCACCTGATCGACATCGGCACCGACGCAAGCGCGACCATCGTCGAGTACCGCATCGCCACCGACGCGCATGCGCACCTGGCCAACGAAGTCATGCAGATCGATCTGCATGCTGACGCCAGGTTGACGCACGTGCGGTCGCAGGACGATGCACCGCAAGCCACCTCCATCCTGCGCACCGATGCCACCCTCGCTACCGATTCTGTGTATCGACGCGTCGATCTCGAACTCGGCGCGGCCTTGTCGCGGCACGAATTGAATATCCGGCTCGAAGGCGATAACGCCCAGGTGACCGCCAATGGCGTCCTGCTCGCTACTGGACGGCGCCATGTCGATACGCGCCTCGGCATCGAACACATCGGACGCGACACGGCATCCGCGTTGCTATGGCGGGGGCTCGCCGCGGGCCGCAGCCGCGCCGTGTTTCATGGTGGCATCACCATCCATGCCGGCGCCGATGGCAGCGATGCCAACCTGTCCAACAAGAACCTGTTGCTGTCCGACAGTGCGGAGATCGATACGCAGCCCGTCCTCGAAATCCATGCCGACGAAGTCAAGGCCGCGCATGGTGCGACGGTTGGCCGCCTCGACGACCACGCGATGTTCTACCTGCGCTCGCGCGGCCTGCCGGAGCCTGCGGCGCGCAGGTTGCTGACGACCGCCTTCTGCCGCGAGGTGCTGCATGTCGTCGATGACATGGCATTACGCGAAACCATGACGGCGATGCTCGACCACCGGCTCGCGGAATTGGAGTTAGCGTGACAACGGCCGCCGACAACTCGCCTTTTTCGCCACAAACACGCGAAGAGACGATCGACTGGAATGCTGTCCGCGCAGACTTCCCGCTGCTCACACGCGAGATCCATGGCAAGCCGCTGATCTATTTCGACTCGGCCAACACCGGGCAAAAACCCGCATCGGTGATTGAAGCCGTCGACGCGTTCTACCGCCGCCACAACGCCAATGTCAGCCGCGCCGTGCACACGCTCGGCAGCGAAGCGACCGACGCCTACGAAGCCGCGCGGATCCGGCTGGCATCGTTCGTCAACGTGCATCGCGACGAACTGGTGTTGTGCAGCGGCACCACCTTTGCCATCAACATCGTCGCGTACTCGTGGGCGCTGCCGCGCCTGAAACCTGGCGACGCCATCCTGCTGACGCGCATGGAGCACCACGCCAACATCGTGCCGTGGCAGCTGGTGGCCGAGCGAACGGGCGCGATGATCAAGGTCGCCGACATCACGCCGGACGGCGCACTCGACCTCGACGCGCTGTACAAGGCGATGACGCCCGGAGTAAAAATGCTCGGCATCACGCATGTCAGCAATGTCCTCGGCACGGTCAACCCGGTGCGCGAGATCTGCCGCGAGGCGCGCAGGCGCGGCATCGTCACCGTGGTGGATGGTTCGCAGGCCTTGCCGCACCGGCGCGTGGATATCGCTGCCATCGGCTGCGATTTCTATGCCTTCACCGGCCACAAGATGTGCGGCCCGACCGGCACCGGCGCATTGTGGGCACGCAAGGAACACCTCGCCGCGATGCCGCCATTCCTGGGCGGCGGCGAGATGATCAAGGAAGTGCGTTACGACGGCACCGTGTTCAACGACGGGCCGCACAAGTTCGAGGCCGGCACGCCGAACATCGCGGGCCATATCGGCTTGGGCGCCGCGGTCGATTACCTGGACGCGCTGGGTATGGAGCATCTCGAGGCGCGCGAATCGGAACTGCTGGCGCACCTCAACGAAGAACTCGCGCGCATCGACGGCATGCGGATTATCGGCACCGCAAGGGACAAGGCCGCCGTGGTCAGCTTTCTGGTCGAAGGCGCGCACGCGCATGACCTCGCCACGCTGCTCGACCTCGAAGGCATCGCGGTGCGCTCCGGCCAGCACTGCGCGCATCCGCTCCTGCAGTTTTTCGGCGTGGCCGCCACGTGTCGTGCATCGCTTGCGTTCTACAACACCCACGCTGAGATCGAGACATTCGCCGCCGCCATCACCAAAGTCCGCAAGCTTCTCGTCTGACATGACCGGACTGCAATTTCGCGACGCCGGCATCGGTGATATTCCCGCACTTGCCGCCCTGGTGACGTCCGCGTATCGCGGCGATGTCAGTCGCCAAGGCTGGACGACGGAAGCCGATTTCCTCGACGGCAACCGAATCGATGCGGCTGTGCTGCGCCACGACATTGAACGCCCGCGCAGC
>JALYOU010000199.1 GCA_030856725.1 Pseudomonadota bacterium | reverse complement strand
GTCGTGCCGAAGGACGACCTGTCCGCGGCGCGCTGGTTCGAGGTCGATTTCGCGATGGCCTACCACTTCGCCGATGCGTATCAGCGTGGACACGAGATCGCGGTGCGTGCAATCCAGCATCAGGATGTCGAGGAAGCCCGTTCGCCCATGAGCCGGGCGATGCGCGGCCACGCGGGCGACCATGCACAGGGGCGGTTGGCGACCCTGCGGCTGGACCTGCGCAGCGGCCGCGCGCGGTGGGAGGCGAGTGATGTCACCGAACTGGAGTTTCCGGTGTTCGATGCGCGCACGCCCAACGACCGCGCCGGCACCCTGTACGCACCCACGCTCATCGGCCAGGCGCCGCTGTTCAACGCGGTGATGTCGCTGGACCCGCGTGGTCGCCGCAAGGTGCATCGCTACGCCGATGGCGTCATCGCCGAGGAGCATGTGTTCGTACCCCGCGCCGGTTCGACCCGCCCCGATGACGGCTGGCTGGTCGGCACCCTGCTCGATTCGAAGCGGGACCGTCACGGCATCGCGGTGCTCGATGCACGGCACGTGGACGACGGCCCGCTCGCGGAAGCGTGGCTGCCGTACAGCGTGCCACTGGGCTTCCATGGGACGTTCGCGGCGACGGCTTGAGCGATGCGCTGCCGGTGCGCTGTTTTTTACAAAAAGCGTTGGATGAAACAAGTTTTGACTGACAGCATGAAAGGAATACTGCAATGACCGCCTATCCGCTGATTGTCGCCGCGCACGCAACGTTCGGCGTGCTTGCCCTGCTGACGTTCTGGACGGCCGCGTTCGCGCGCAAGGGCAGCCCGCTGCACCGCCGTCTCGGCCAAGGCTACCTGCTGGCAATGCTCGGCATCATCGTCACCGCGCTGCCGATGGCGGCGCACAAGTTCGCGCAAGGCCAGCCGGTGATCGCCGCGTTCCTCGCCTATCTGGTCGTCATCACCGCGACCGGCGTGTGGGGCGCATGGCGCGCGATCCGCGACAAGCACGACGTGGTGCGCTTCACGGGACCGGTCTATGCGGGGTTCGCATGGCTGTGCCTGCTGTCGGGCGTGGGCGTCCTCGCGCTGGGCATCAAGGCCGGCGCGCCGCTGCTGATGGGGTTCTCCGTGATCGGCCTGTTCACCGGCCAGGACATGCTGCGCAAGCGCCGCAACTGCGCGCGCCTTGCGGCCCAACCGCGCTGGTGGTTGGTCGAGCACTACACCGCGATGCTTGGCAACGGCATCGCCACGCACATTGCATTTCTCGCCATCGGCCTGCCGAAGCTGCTGCCGGCCGTGGACGGGGCCGCGATGCATTACCTGGCGTGGTTCGGCCCGCTGGTGGTGGCGTTGGTCGCGAAAGTAGCGGTGGATCGGCGCTGGAAGCCCAAGGCCAGGGCGGTCACGCCGGTGTATGCGGTTGCGTCTGCGGCGGAGCAGCGTTCGGGCGCATGAGCGTTAGGCGGGACCGCAAAAAAATCATTGCATTGCTAATGGATCGGTCAGGCAGCGCGCAAGCGCATGCCGTCCGCTTCGCGGCGCATGACCGCAGCCAACGTGCGGCGCGACAGCGACAGCATCAGCAGCGGCGCCGCGGGATCGGCAGACGTCAACACGCGCTCGGCGGCTTCCATGGTGTCGGCGGCGGCCTGCATGCCGTCGGTGCCGAGCATGGAACGCAACCGACGCAGCTGCGCCTCGAATCGGCGCTCGAAGTCATGGCTGCATCCCTGGCCGGCGCAGCGTTCCACATCGCGCATCATCGCGTCGGTGCGGTCAAGCTCCACCAGCAATTCGTCGGCTGCAATCTGCATACGTCCACCTCGCGTTCGGCTGCCCCGATGATCGAGTCAGGATCGTGAGTGCGGGGTGTACGTGGCAAGGAGGCCGTTGGGGTGTGCGATCGACGTTCAAAAAGCTTGAACAATTGCGCAGGATGGCCCGCGCGGACATACACATGCAGGTCGAGGAACAGCCACATGCGCAAACCCACGCTCCTTCTCTCCCTGTTGTTGACGGCATGTGGCCTGACCGCCTGTGGAAGTACGCAAACACCAGGCGCGGCTACGGTGCCGGAAGCCGGCGCGAACGGCATCGCAGAGATGCCTGCGGTCGCGCCGAACGCTCAGGACGTCCGGCCGGGCGCTGCGGATCCGATGGAAACCGGAGCGATCGCCGGTTCGCTCGGGTATCCCAGTGAGGTGATACCTGCCATGCGCGTGTGCGCGTTCGATCTCGCAGAAGGCGCAGCCCATTGCATCAGCAGCGCGCCATTCCAGCGGGAATACCGCATCGATGACGTTCCCCGCGGCGATTACCAGGTGCTGGCCTATCCCCGCGACGGCAGCAGTGCACCGGGAGGCTATACCGGTTGCGTCGACGACCTCAGCGCCCGCTGCACCGAACACGATCTGCGCGTCGTGGTGGTAGTCGCGGGAAAAACCACCCGGGACATCGATCCCGTCGATTTTTACGCGGGTGATGCTGGTGTGGGCTGGCCGGTGGAACCATGAGTTTTCCTTCTCCCTTCTGGGAGAAGGAAAAAACTACACGTCTCCTTCGCTGCTCCAGCCTTCGCCGGTGCCGCGGTTGAACACGTGGTCGCTCGCAAGCACCTCGCCCGCGGGAATCGAATCCTGCTTCGTGAGCTCAGCATAGATCGGCGTGAAATCCGGCTCGGTTGCATCGATCAACTGCTTGAAGCTGTCGATCACGAAATAGGTTTTCTGATACGTATCGATGCGGTAACGCGTGCGCATGATGCGTTCGAGATCGAAGCCAATGCGGTTGGGTGCATCCGATGCCAGGCAATGGATCGACTCGCCCTTCGACGACACGATGCCGCTGCCGTAGATGCGCAGGCCGTCCTTCTGTCTGATCAGGCCGAACTCGACCGTGTACCAGTACAGGCGCGACAGATTCATCAGCGCTTCCGGACCGATGCCGTGCGCCTTGACGCCGCCGCGCCCGTACGCCGCCATGTAATCGCCGAACAAAGGATTCATCAGCAGCGGCACGTGGCCGAACAGGTCATGGAAGAGATCGGGTTCGGCCAGATAATCGAGTTGTTCGGGTTTGCGGATCCACCACGTCACCGGGAAACGGCGGTTGGCGAGATGGTCGAAGAAGGTGAGTTCCGGCAGCAGACCTTCCACGCCGATGACTTCCCAACCGGTCGCCGCACGCAGGACCTTGTTGAGTTCGCTGAACTTCGGGATCGCATCGGGCGTCATGCCCATCGCGTCCTGCGCGGCGAGGAATTCGTCG
Organism: Pseudomonadota bacterium; assembly: GCA_030856725.1. Taxonomy (GTDB): domain Bacteria; phylum Pseudomonadota; class Gammaproteobacteria; order Xanthomonadales; family Xanthomonadaceae; genus JALYOU01. The sequence continues at coordinate 17 of JALYOU010000199.1, read as the reverse complement.
CTGGCGCGGCCGACCAG
>JALYOU010000198.1 GCA_030856725.1 Pseudomonadota bacterium | reverse complement strand
CGTACAGGAACTCGGTCGGCTTGAGTTGCGCGACGAGTTCTGCCGGCAGCGCAGTGCCCGAGGCGAATTTGCCAGCCGCACGCGCGGTTTCGCGCTGCTGCTGCATGGCGGTCTCGAAGCCGGCCATGTCCACTTCCAAGCCGCGTTCGCGCGCAATGTCGGCGGTGAGATCGACCGGAAAACCGTAGGTGTCGTACAGGCGGAAGGCGTCCTGTCCCGGAATCATGTTGCCGGAACGCCGCGTGATTTCGTCGAAGATCCGCATGCCGCTGTCGAGGGTTTCGGCGAAGCGCTCCTCCTCGGCCTTGAGCGCACGCTCGACCAGCTCGCGCTTGGTGGAAAGTTCCGGGTAGGCTTCGCCCATCACTTCGTCAAGCGTCGCGACGAGTTTGTGGAAGAACGGTTCACGCACGCCCAGCATCCAGCCATGCCGCAACGCGCGGCGGATGATGCGGCGCAGGACATAGCCGCGGCCTTCGTTGGACGGCAGCACGCCATCGACGATCAGGAACGCACACGCGCGGACGTGGTCGGCGATCACGCGCAGTGATTTGTTCTCGGGATCGGCGGTATGTGTGTGCGTAGCGGCAGCGTGGATCAGTTTCTGGAACAGGTCGATTTCGTAATTGCTGTTGGTGTGCTGCAGGACCGCGGCGAGTCGCTCCAGGCCCATGCCGGTATCGACGCACGGCGCGGGCAGCGGCTGCAAGCCGCCGTCGGGCTGCTTGTCGAACTGCATGAAGACCAGGTTCCAGATCTCGATGTAGCGGTCGCCGTCCTCGTCCGGCGATCCCGGCGGGCCACCGGCATGCTGCTCACCGTGGTCGTAGAAAATTTCGGTACAGGGGCCGCACGGACCGGTGTCTGCCATCTGCCAGAAGTTGTCGCTGGCATACGGCGCGCCCTTGTTGTCGCCGATGCGGATGATGCGCTCGACCGGCAGTCCAATCTGCTTATGCCAGATGTCGAAGGCTTCGTCGTCGGTGTGGTAGACCGTGACCAGCAGGCGCTCCTTCGGCAGCGTCCAGACTTCGGTCAGCAATTCCCAAGCCCAAGCGATCGCGTCCTGTTTGAAGTAGTCGCCGAAGGACCAGTTGCCCAGCATCTCGAAGAAGGTGTGGTGGCGCGCGGTGTAGCCGACCTGATCGAGGTCGTTGTGCTTGCCACCCGCCCGCAGGCAGCGCTGCACGTCCGCGGCGCGCACGTAGCTGCGCTTCTCGGCGCCGAGGAACACATCCTTGAACTGGACCATGCCGGAGTTGGTGAACAGGAGCGTCGGATCGTTGCCCGGCACCAGCGGCGCGGAAGGCACCAGGGTGTGGCCCTTGCCGCGAAAGAATTCGAGGAAATCGCTGCGGATTTCGGATGTGGTTTTCATTAGGGATTGCGAAGTGACGGGCAAGCGAGCGACGCCGGGCCTTCAAAGATGAGGGCGTGGCGCCGCGCGGACAACCCAAGGGGCAAGGTTATCAGGCCGGGTGACCGGCACGCAGTATTTCGACCGACCGCAAAGATGTCTGAGCCGTCATTTCGGCGCAAGTCGGGGTCCAGTTTGAATTGCCAGGGCTCACGACTGGTCCTGGCTTGCTTCGTGATGACGCCTCAGAGTGAATCAGAATTCCGGGGCTTGCATCGCCGCGCGGATCTGGTCGGAGGCGAAACCTCGCCGAAACAGGAAATCAGCCGCCTTGCGTTGCAGGCGTCGGTCACTGAAGACCTGCTCGCCGAAACGGCGGCACGCAAGCTCGCGAGCGTTCTGCGTCCAGTCGCCGTCGAATGCTTCAATCACCCCTTCGACCGCCTCACGATCAAGCCCATGCATGGCAAGCTCCGCGCGAATCCGGATCGGGCCGTAACCGCCGCTGGAGCGAACGCGAAGCAGGCTTGCAGCGAATCGGCTGTCGTCCTGCCATCCATCGCCGGACAGTTTTTCGATGGCGGCCTGCGCGTCTTCTGCTTCGACACCGCGTGCGATCAGTTTGCGGGCGAGTTCTTTCTTTGAATGTTCCCGTCGCGTGAGCAGGCCCAATGCACGTTGAACCGGCGTGATTTCGGTTGCTGCGCGACGTGGCTTGCGCGGTTGCCTGCTATCCGACGTTTCATTCATGGCCGTTGCGAATGCCCTAGAACGCTTAGTCGCAAGTCAGGGTTTGCTGAGCTGGAACCCACATTGGCTCGCAGCGCACATCGGTCGTGACCGAGCGGGCAATGAAGCATTGCCCATGCGCCTGATCATGCAAGGCAACCACCTCCTCCATCGTTGGCTTGACCTCGCCCCCAAAGCGGACTTCGGGGTGAAGTGTCACAAGCGTCATCGCCAACTGGCCGGACGCATTCTTTGCCAGCGTCCCGACCGCTTCATCGCGATAACTGTCGACCACGAACTTCCGCTGCTGCGCAAGCGACAGGAACCACAGCATGTGGCAACTCGACAGGCTGGCAACGAAGGCTTCTTCCGGATCGACAGCCTCCGCTACGGACAACGGAACCGGAACGACATGCGGCGAAGAAGATGCCGGCACTTCGATGCCGCCATCGAACAACCACCGATGACCGCGGCTGTAGCGGTTGTCGTGAAAAGTCTGTCCGTCGCGGCTCCAGACAACGGTGGTCGTGTAATCGCTCATGCGAGCCGGATCAAGCCTCGGCTTCTTCCGCCTCAGCCTCCACCTCGGTACGCGGCACCACGACCGGCTTCAACTTCTCGCGTAGCGCAGCTTCAAGACGCGCGGCGACCTGACGGTTGTCTTTCAGATACTGGCGTGCGTTTTCCTTGCCCTGCCCGATGCGCTCGTCGCCGTAGCTGTACCAAGCGCCGGCCTTGTCGATCATCTTGTGCAGGACGCCGAGTTCGATGAGTTCGCCTTCGCGGCTGATGCCTTCGCCGTAGAGGATTTCGGTGATCACCTGCTTGAAGGGGGGCGCCATCTTGTTCTTGA
>JALYOU010000179.1 GCA_030856725.1 Pseudomonadota bacterium | reverse complement strand
ACACCACGCACGACGCGACGGTCGCTTCGCCCATGGTGTGGCTGATGTCGAAACATTCGATGCGCTGCGGCGGCTGCGCCATGTGCAGCAGTTCACGCAACGCTTCGAGTCGTGCGAGTTGCGCGGTATGGCTGGAAATTTCGGTGGACAGAGCGATCTCGGCATTGCGGCGCGCAAGATCGAGATAACCAGCGCGCTCGCCACGTACGCTGGCCTTGATGCGGATGCGGCGGCCGCCAGTGGCGCTGAGCGCTTCCTCGATCAGGTCCTGCTCCGGGATTTCGCGATCCAGCACGATCTCGCGCGGCGGCGCCTGCTCGGCGTAGTACTGCGAGACGAAGGCGGACAGGATTTCAGCCGGGTTGTCGGCGCCGTTGGTCTTGGGAAAAAACGCGCGCGTGCCGAGGTTGCGGCCGTCGCGGAACATCAGCAACAGGACGCAGGCGGCCGTGCCCTGCAACGCGCACGCCAGCACATCGAGATCGGCAGCCTTGCCATCGACATACTGCCGCTGCTGCTGCTTGCGCACCGACATGAGCAGATCGCGTAGGCGCGCCGCTTCCTCGAAATCCAGCGCCGCGCTGGCCGTTGCCATGGCCTTGTCGAGCTCGCCGGTAAGTTCGTCGCTGCGTCCGTCGAGGAACAGGCCCGCGCGCCGCACCGATTCGGCGTAATCACCCGGATCCACTAGTCCGACGCACGGCGCGCTGCAACGGCCGATCTGGTGCTGCAGGCACGGCCGCGAGCGGTTGCGGAACACGCTGTCCTCGCAGCTGCGCAGCTTGAACAGCTTGTGCATGAGGTTGAGCGTCTCGCGGATCGAATGCGCGCCCGGATACGGACCGAAGTACTTTCCCGCCGACGCGCGTGGGCCGCGATGAAACGCAATGCGCGGCCACTGCTCGTCGGTCAGCAGGATGTACGGATAACTCTTGTCGTCGCGCAGCGCCACGTTGAAGCGCGGCTTCAGCGTCTTGATCAGTTCGTTTTCAAGCAGCAGCGCTTCGACCGGCGTGCGTGTCGCGGTGATGTCCATGCGCGCGATCTGTCCCACCATCGTCGCGGTGCGGTGGCTGAGCGCCTTGGTGAAATAACTGGCCACGCGCTTCTTCAACGATGCGGCCTTGCCGACGTACAACAAAGTGTCGTCGGCGGTGTACATGCGATAGACGCCAGGCGCGGTGGTCAGGTCGCGGGCGTAGGCCTTGCCGTCGAAGGGTGCTGGCTTGGGGAAGGTTGCCCTGAACGATGTTGCCCTTGATACCGTTGCATCGGACGACGCGCCGCTGTCGCCGCGATCGGCGTGCGGATCGACTGCCTCTGATGGATCTTCAGGGTGTGTGTTGGCGCTGATCATTCGCCGATGGTGACGGAACGCAGTGAACCATCGCGTGTGTCGAGTCGCAGCAACGCATGCGCACCAGTGTTGGCGATCCAGACGGCATTGGCGCTGCAAGCCAGTCCGGCGGGCCGGGTGAGCGGTTGCGGCAATTCGTGTGTGGATAGCACGCCGCCGCCCAGGCGCAGGCGGCAAACACGATGGTTGCCTGTATCCAGGATCCACAACACTGGTTCCTGCGTATCGAGCGCGATCGCGCACGGATACTGCACGCGCGCCGCATCGCGTGGGCCGTCGACGCGGCCGAACTCGAAGGCACTTTCGCCCAGCAGCGTCTGCACGCGCCCGTCGCGCAGGTACACCGCGCGCAGCGCCGAGCCGGCCGCGTCGCAGACATAGAGGACGTCCTGCCGCAATGCGAGCGAAGTGGGCTGCGCGAACGCGGCGGCGATGCCGTTGCCGTCGCTCACTGCCAGAAGCCCGGAGCCGGCCACTGGCTCAAGCCGGTTGCTGACCAGGTCGTAGCTGCAGATGCAGTTCTCGCCTGTCATCGCGATGTACAGGCGGTTGAGCGAAGCCTGCATGCCGCAAGGCTGGTCCAGCAGTGCGATGCCCTCGCGTCCGCCAGCCCTCCCTCCGCTTTCCGTGTTCTGCTCGACGCCGCGCCGCCCGTTGCCAAGCACGGTGGTTGTGTCGCCGCTGCGCAGGTCGATGCGGCGTAGCGCATGGTTGCCGGTATCTGCCACGAACAACGTATCGCGCAGCAAGGCCAGACCTTGCGGACGCTGGAACGCGGACACGCCTTCGGGGCCATCGAGAAGACCGGCACGGCCAGTGCCGAATGTACGCCGCACGTTACCGCTGTGATCGCACTCGAGCACCCGATGATGGCCGGTGTCGGCAATGTAGAGTCGGCTGTCGCCGATGGCCAGCGCCGTTGGGAAACACAGCGGTGTGGCGGACACCGCCGTGCTGGTGACGAGAAGCGGCGCCGAACCGTTGCCACTGCCGTGATGGCTACCGATGTTGTTATCGGTACGTCTACCCTCGCCGGCAGCCATCACCATCGGATGCAGCCATTCTTCGAGCGACTCGATCGGCCCGTCGCCGATCACCACGTGCTGGATCCGGCCTTCCGCGTCGATCAGCAGGATGGTTGGCCATGCGCCGATCCCGAACTGCTGCCACGCCGCCCATTCGACATCAAGCCCGATCGGAAACGGCAATGACTGTTCGACCTGCAACTGCTCAATGCTGCGCGGATCACGCTCGAAATCGAAGCGCGGCACTAGCACCGCGGCGACCTGCAGGCTGCTGCCGTAACGCCGCTGCAGCTTTGCGAGATCATCCAGCCGCTGCCGCGTCCATGCAGAACTTGCGCAACCGAACAGCAGCGCCACGGGTATGCCCGGCAGCTGCGCCAACCGCAGGGGTTGCGGCAGGTTGGGCCAGATCAGGCGGCTGGACAACTCGGGTGCGATGGACGGCATGATCGCTGGGGGCAGCATCCGGGCTGGGAAGACTGGGCCCGATTATGCGTCAAGCGCGCCGCGCAGCCGGATCATGATGCCCTCGCCTGCTGCCTCGATGCGCTTCCACGCACGCTCGAATCGAGGGAGGTCGCCGGTGTAGGGATCGTCGAGGTCGCACGGCTCATCCAGGCCCGCCCACTGCAACAGGCGCTCGAGGCGTGTATCAGAAGTCGCCGGCATGCGTGCGCGGGCTTCGCGCAGCGTGGCGTCGTCGGCGCACAGGATCAGGTCGAAGTCCTCGAAATCCCGCGCTGTCAGCATTCGCGCGCGTTGCGTGGAAATGTCGATGCCGTGTGTCGCGGCGGTGCTGATTGCACGCGGATCGGGCGGCTCGCCTGCATGCCAGTCGCCGAGACCGGCCGAATCGACGGTGACACGACCCCGCAGCACAGGATCACGTGCGATGTGGTCGCGCAGCCAGCCTTCGGCCATCGGCGAGCGGCAGATATTGCCGAGGCAGACAATCAGGAGTTTCATGACTGTGCCGCGAGATACGCCTCGGCGCGGGCGAGGTCTTCCGGCGTATCGACGCCGGGCGGGAATGCTTCGGGGGTGAGATCGACGGCGATGCGCACGCCGGCTTCGAGCGCGCGCAGTTGCTCCAGCGATTCGATCTGCTCGAGTTGTCCGGGCGGCATTGCAGCGAAGCGGTGGAGGAAGCGTGCGCGATACGCGTAGATGCCGATGTGGCGGAGCCATTCGCCCGTGGCAGGCATGGTGTCGCGCCGGTTCGGACGCGTCAGGTCGTGACCTGCATCACGCGGCCACGGGATCGGCGCACGGCTGAAATACAGGGCATGGCCGCTGGCATCGCGGACCAGCTTGACGGTGTTGGGATCGAACAGCATCGCGGGATCTTCGATTGGTATCGCAAGCGTTGCCATCCCGGCGTTGGCGGTGGCCAATCGCGACGCGACGGCGCGAATGCCCGCGGCGGGCGCGAAGGGCTCGTCGCCTTGCAGGTTGACAACGATGGTGTCGTCGGCCCAGCCGGCGAGCGCGGCACATTCGGCGAGGCGATCGGTGCCGGAGGCATGCGTGGGTGCGGTCAGCATCGTGCGCACGCCACTGCCTTCGAGTGCATCGATGATGCGTGCATCGTCGGCCGCAACCCAGGCTTCACGTGCGCCTGCGGCGAGTGCACGGCGTGCGACGTGCAGGATCAGGGGCTCGCCGCCGAGCAGGCGCAGGGGTTTGCCTGGGAGACGGGATGCGTCGTGGCGGGCGGGGATGGCGACGATGAAGTCTGGGGTCATTCGGAAATACCTGCGCGCACTGGCAATGATGATATGGACGATGGCGGGATAACCGAATCGTCATTCCTGCCAAGGCGGGAACCCAGTGACTTGAGACTCTTAAAGCTAAAGTCGCTGGGCTCCCGCTTGACCAGCTTCGCTGTTGGAAGCCGCGGGAATGACGGACAAAAGATGCAGCACTTCGAGTTCGTCATATGGCGGCAGCACCTTTGCGCGGCGGCAGCCGATCCAGCAACGCAATCCAGAACGCTTCCGGCAGCTCCGCGCTGACCGGCACGCTGTAGCTGCGCTCATTGGCGAATGCACTGCATTTCACCGCATCTTTTTCAGTCATCAACAC
>JALYOU010000159.1 GCA_030856725.1 Pseudomonadota bacterium | reverse complement strand
GTGGTCGTTGCCCGAAGCCGAGGACCACGATGCCGCGCGCGGCTGGTTCACCCGTCACCTGCACGGCGATTACGACCAGGGCGAACCGTTGCCGGCCATCGCGCACGGTTTCAGCCACTACCGCCTGTACATCCAGCCGCTGCGCTGGCGCGCTGTTGGCGACAAAACGTCCGTGCGCGACAATGACGACTTGCGCTGGGTCGCCCATGACGACCTGCCGACACTTGGATTACCCGCGCCAATCCGCAGACTCCTGCAAACACCTGATCGGGATCACTGATGCCACGCTCAATCTTTTGCCAATACGAGCAGCGCGAGACCGAAGGTCTCGATTACACGCCGTGGCCTGGCGAACTGGGCAAGCGCGTGTTCGACAACATCGGCAAGCCCGCCTGGGCGGCATGGCTTGCGCATCAGACCATGTTGATCAACGAGAACAGGCTGTCGCCGCTGGATCCGAAGCACCGCGCGTTTTTGCAGGCGGAGATGGAGAAGTTTCTGTTCGAAGGCGGGGCGCAGAAGCCGGCGGGATATCAGCCGCCGGATGAAGCGACATCCAATTGAAAGGAATGTAGGACCGTATCCCGGCAGCGTCATCCGGGACTCGCACGCCAACGCAAAAAACTTGGCTTCCATTTGCATCCGCTGAATAGTTCGTCGCACCGGTGCAAACCGGATCCAGCTGATAGTGCCTGCTCTCAAAATTGGGCCGGGCGTTCGCCGCGTGACGATTCTTTTTCATTGTAATTTCAGCCCGAACCCGCCCCATCCCGCGCCTTCCGCATGGACACCACATCTACCTCGCGGATCTCCTCGATCCGGCAACTGAAGCGTGGATCCCCGATCGTGATCCGGTCGAATCCCGTGCTGACCCGCCCGGCCTGTGAAGAAATCACAAGCACCGGCGAACCCGCGTCGTAGTCCAGGCACGGTCCGGACAGTTTCATCAGATACACGTTCCGTGGCGTCATCGTCAGCAGCAAATGCTCATCATCGACGTCCTCCCATCCGACCGGATGATGGTTGTAATGAATGTTCTTCAGCGGCGCACCCGCGTGCGCCTGGTACATCGCCAGCCGGTCGGCATCGCGTACGCCACCGTCGGTCACGCAGCCCGACCCCAGCGCAGCGACCGAAAGAATGAGCAATACGATTGAAGGGCGTTTCATGTCTATCTCCTGACAGGGATAACTGCGTTCGTGTCCGATGATGCGCCCCCAAAATGCCTCTGCAACCTGCCAGGAGACAGGCATTCAGCCTCCATGCGGCTTGCCTGATCTGTCCCCGCTCCGTATCATTCCGCCCTTCGCACGGCATCACCCGCGCGCGTGGCCGGGTAGCTCAGTTGGTAGAGCAGGGGATTGAAAATCCCCGTGTCGGGGGTTCGATTCCCTCCCCGGCCACCATTTAATCAAGGTGTTACAGAACCCGCATAAGTTGCGGGTTTTTGCTTTGTGCTTGCCGCGATTAACACCGGGATTGCGCGGCCATGGACGAAAAGAGGCATATTCGGCGGATCGCCTCCAACTGTCTCGCCCGGAGCATCGAACATGCGGTACATCCTTGCCCTGTTGCTCGCGATTGCCCTGCCCGCCTTTGCCGCAAAACCGGTGCAGTCCGTGCCGCAAATCGACATCTCGCGCTATGCGGGCGAGTGGCACGAGATCGCGCATCTGCCGATGTTCTTCCAGCGCAAGTGCGTGGGCGACATCACGGCCCAGTACACGCTGGAGGACGATGGCGCGATCGGTGTGCGCAATGCGTGCCGGACGAAGGATGGATCCATCGACGTGGCCGAAGGCACCGCAAGGAAAGTGGAGGGCCATCCGGGACGGCTGCAGGTGCGATTCGCGCCGGATGTGCTGGACTGGCTGCCTTGGGTCTGGGCGGATTACTGGGTGATTGATCTCGACCCGGAATACCAGTGGGCGGTGATCGGCGAACCGGACCGCAAATACTTCTGGGTCCTGTCGCGCACGCCAATGCTGGAACGTGCGTTGTTCGAGCAGATCAAGGCACGCGCCGAGGCGGTGGGGTATGACTTGAAGCCGCTAGTGGTGGTTGCGCCGCTGCAATGATTCATCCCAACGCCTTTGTGGAGCGGCTTTCGTCGCGGAATCTGAGGCCGGAATCAAAAGCTCGCGGCTGAAGTTGCTCCTACGCCGCGGAACACGCCCCCTTGCAGGACTAAGAGCCGTCTCGGAGTGGCGGGCAACGGCCGGTGTATTCTCGACCCAGTCGATTCGGAGCTTCGTCATGACCCAGTTGCGGCAGTTTGGATTGATCGTCCTGCTCACGATGCTTGCCGCTTGCGGCGGCAGTGGCATGGTGCGCCGCGTGTCGGAACCTGCAGCCAGCATCCAGCAGATCACCGTGCGTGCGAACGGCAGCTGGGCGGTGGATCTGCGTATCGAGAATTTCAGCACGGTACCGACGCGATTCGATGCGGTGAGCCTGGCGATCAACATGGGTGGACAGGCGGCCGGCACCCTGCAGGGGAACGCGGGGATTTCCATCGGACCCGAATCAGCGGAAGTCGTGACGCTGTCGCACACGCCATCATCGGGCGCGCGCATCGTGCTGGCTGATGCGCTGTCGGGCAACCGCACGGTGAATTACAGCTTCAAGGGGACA
>JALYOU010000133.1 GCA_030856725.1 Pseudomonadota bacterium | reverse complement strand
GTGCGGATGCACGCCGGCGGTGGCGTAGAGGAAATCGGGGTGGGCCTGCGCGAGCGCCAACGCTTTCGGCGAATGTTCGCGGCTGGCGCCGGTGACGACGATCCGCGCCACGCCCGCATCGCGCGCGCGTTGCAGCACGGCGTCGCGGTCGTGGTCAAAGGTGTCGTGGCTGAGGTTGGCGCCGATGTCGATCAGTTGCATCGGCGCATGTTACGGAATCGGTTCGGCGCGCTCAGTTGAGCTGGCAACTGGTCGGCTTGCTGGAAGTGAACAGCGCCGACGTTCCCCATTCGGGATGGTCGATGAAGGGGTTGCGATTGCCCTGGAAGCTGAAGATCACCTCGTTGCGCTGACGCTCGCCCGCATCCGGCGGGTCGGCCGCGTGCCAAGCCAGCAGGGTGGACAACAGCCCCATGTACGCCGGCGAGGCGGAAGTGATCACGATCCGGCTGCGGTCGTCGGTGAGTTCCAAATCGGGTTCGGACTGGTTGGTGTTGGGGTCGCGTCCGCCTTCGTAACGCATCGCCATGTACAGCACCGCGCGTGCCAGATCGCCCTTGCGATGGCCCCAACCCTGGAAGGAACCGGCATTGCCGTCGGGTCCTTTCACCCAATTGGAATTGCCCGGATACACGCCGCTGCCGCCGCCAAAGCCATTGTTGGCCTCGCTGATGCGCTCGCCGCAGTTGGCCGACAGCGGGCAATCGGCGTACGGCTTATTGCCGCGGTCCGAGTTCCAGGTGGCGTCGCTCAGGTACAGCATGTGCGCATCGGTGTAGGGCGCGTGCGGCAGGCCGAGGTCGCCGCTAGCGCTGCCGAAGCCAAGGGAGTTGGGCCAGGTGTGTTCGCGGTTGTAGGTGATGCCAGTCCCCGTGCCGGCGCGTTCGCTGCCCTTGGCGTAGCTGCGGTTGCGGTAGACGTCGAGGATGCGGCCGGCGTTGTTCGGATCTTCGTCGGCGATCTCGAGGATGTCCCAGGTGTCCGTCGTGGTCGCGCTGTACGGATATGCGGTGTGGCCCTTGATGGTTGCGTGCAGCGAACAGCGCAGCTGGCTCGCGCTGGAGGTATTGACGCGCTGGTAGTAGCCGGTTCCGGCGTTGGCAATGCTGAAATCGATGACGGCGCTTTGCGCCAGCTTCGCACCCCCGCTATCGCTGACCTTGCTGGCGTCGATGTTGAAGGCGCAGGTTTCGCCGCCGATCAGCGTCTTGCCGGTGGTGATGGTGAAGCTGCTGCCGCTGGTCGCATGGCTCAGCGGCACCGCGCCGCTGGCGCTGCATTGCAAGGCGAACGCGCCGCTGGCCAAAGTCACGCTTTCACTGAAGGACGCGCCCAGGTTGCTGGACGCGGCCACGCCGGTTGCGTTATCGACGGGTGTGGTCGAGGACAGCGTTGGCGGCGGATTGGGTGCAGCAAAAGTCTGGCTGCGGTTGCAGCCGTCGAAGGTGTGCGCAGCCGAAGTACGCCAGGTGAAATCCGCTGCGCGCGTGCCGCTGCCGCCCAGTTGCAGCGAGGTGCCGGCCGCGGTCGACGCGCTTTCGGACACGGGTAGGTTGGTGCTGGTGCGTCCGGCCGCAGGCCCATTGCTGGCCGTGACCGCACCTTCGTAACTGAGGAACTGCACCAACTGGCCGCTGCCGTTGACCAGTGCCAACGCATCGGGTGCGCCGTTCTGGATGCCGTTGCTGGCATAGCTCACCGTGGCGATGCGCACACTGGCGCCGCAGCTTTTCAGGCTGCCCGTGGGCACCAGATCGTTGTCGTAATAAGTCGCCGCCGACGGCGTGCTGCCGTTGTACAGATACACGCGATAGCCGCTGAGGCTTTCGCCCGCGGTGGCGACGATTTCGACCTTCTCACCGACATCGCCGCTGCTGGTGGCGTCGTCGTAATGCAGCTCGTTGATGAATACGTCCGCGCGCGCATCGGAACTCGCAAGCCCCAGGCCGGCAGCGAGCAGGACAGGGGCGGCGAGCGGGGCGAACAGGGCAAGCGGACGGCTCAGGCGATGCGGCACGGCGACCTCCGAAAAAGGGAACAGCGTTGGAGCGACGGCGAATCATGCCCGCGACCTCTTACATATGCATGACGCACAGCCGCATTCGCCCGCCCCGTATCCTGTCGCATGCCCGCGCCCGTCTTCCCGATCACGCCGCTGCTGCCGGAGATCACCGCCGCGCTGGGGGCGCACCCGCGCCTCGTGCTCGAAGCACCGCCCGGCGCGGGCAAGACCACGCAGGTGCCGCTGGCGCTGCTCGATGCGGACTGGTTGGGCGGGAAAAAAATCGTGGTGCTGGAACCGCGCCGCGTCGCCGCACGCGCGGCGGCGGGCTTCATGGCGAAACAACTCGGTGAAGCCGTCGGCGAGACCGTTGGCTACCGGATCCGTTTCGAGAACAAGGTGTCGGCGCGTACGCGGATCGAGGTCGTGACCGAAGGCATCCTCACGCGGATGCTGCAGGACGATCCTGCACTTGAAGGCGTCGGCGCGCTGCTGTTCGATGAATTCCACGAGCGGCATCTGGCCGGCGACCTCGGCTTGGCGCTGGCGCTGGATGTGCAATCGCAGCTGCGCGCGGATCTTCGCATCGTGTTGATGTCGGCGACGCTGGATGGCGAGCGGCTTGCCGCATGTCTCGATGCGCCGCGCTTGTCGAGTGCGGGGCGCAGTCATCTGGTGGATGTGGGGTATTTTGCAGCGCGTCGCGAGGAGTCGCTGGAATTGCATGCGAAGCGCGCGATTGAACATGCGTGTCTGGAACATCCGGGCGATGTGCTGGTGTTCCTGCCAGGGCAACGCGAGATCGCGCGCGTCGATGTAGCCTTGAGCCGCGGGAATGACGACGTGAGAGTGCTGCAGTTGCACGGCGAATTGCCCATCGAACGCCAATCCGAAGTTCTGCAGCCCGACCCGCACGGCCGTCGAAGAATCATCCTCGCCACCAACGTCGCCGAATCGAGCGTCACGCTGCCTGGCGTGCGCGTTGTGATCGACAGCGGCCTTGCGCGCGAGCCACGTTACGATCCGAACTCCGGGTTTTCGCGGCTCGACAGTGTTGCGATTTCGCAGGCCTCCGCCGACCAGCGTGCAGGCCGTGCCGGACGCGTCGCCGCTGGTTGGGCATACCGACTATGGCCGCAGGCGCAGCGGCTGGAACCGCAGCGGCGCGCGGAAATCATGCAGGTCGAACTCGCGTCGCTTGCGCTCGAACTGGCCGCCTGGGGCAGCGATGAGCTGCGCTTCGTCGATGCGCCGCCCATGGGCGCGATGGCGGCGGCGCGTGACCTGCTGGTACGTCTCGGCGCGCTGGATCCGACCCATGCAATCACGCCGCTCGGTCGCCGCATGCTTGCACTCGGCACGCACCCGCGCCTGGCCGCGATGCTGCTGTCGCCAACAGATGACAGCGAACGTGCCCTCGCATGCGATCTCGCTGCGCTGGTCGAAGCGCGTGATCCGATGCAGGGGATTCAACGCACCGATGCATTGATCGATCGCTGGCAGGCTCTGGCCGCATTGCGCAGCGGCCGCGCGCCGCACGATGCCAACCGGAATGCGTTATCGGCCATCGACCAGGCGAGCAAACAGTGGCGACGCAGGCTGCGCATCGACACCACACCGCCACGTGAAGCGTCCCCGCATCTGCTCGGCGATGTGTTGTCGCATGCCTTCCCCGATCGCATCGCACGTCAGCACGCGAACGATCCACGCCGTTACCAGCTTGCCAACGGCCGCATGGCGCGCCTGCTGGATGCCTCCGCGTTGTACGGCGAGCGCTGGCTGGTGGTCAGTGAATTGAAGTTCGACGAGCGCGATTCACTGATCCTGCGCGCCGCGCCGGTGGATGAAGCGCGGCTGCAACGCGACTTTCCCCAGCGTTTCATCACCGAAGATCATGTGCGCTGGGACAACGACAAGCGTGCGATCGTGGCCCAGCGCGAATCGCGCTTCGACAACATCGTGCTTGAGGTCAAACCGCTGGCGCGCCCTGATCCGGCGCGCCATGCCGAAGCGCTGGTGGATGCGGTGCGCCAACTCGGCCTCGACGCATTGCCGTGGACGCCTGCGCTGTCGCAGTGGCGCGAACGGGTGCGCTGCCTGCGTGAATGGATGCCGGAACTGACGCTTCCGGATCTGTCGGACGCGGCGTTGCTGGCAACGCTCGATGCCTGGCTCAAACCGGCGCTCGCTGGCAAAACACGACTGGATGCATTGCGCGAAAACGAATTGGCCGATGCGTTGAAATCCGATCTCGAGTGGGCGCTGCGGCAGCGCATCGACACGCTCGCTCCGCCGCGCATGCAGGTACCGTCTGGCATCGAACGCGACATCACGTATCGTCATGACGAGGCGCCGGTGCTGGCGGTGAAACTGCAGGAGCTGTTCGGACTCGCCGACACGCCCCGCATCGCCGATGGACGCATTCCACTGACGATCCATTTGCTGTCGCCGGCCGGCCGCCCGCTGCAGGTCACGCAGGATCTGCGCGGGTTCTGGCAGCGCACGTATCCGGAGGTGCGCAAGGAGATGAAGGGGCGTTACCCGAAGCATCCGTGGCCAGATGATCCGTGGACGGCGGTTGCAACGCATCGTGCAAAGCCGCGCGGGACGTGATGCGCTCTTCGCCCCAAGAGGACTTCCTTCGGGCGTAGAGGCGGCTTCAGCCGCGAGCGCTTCCGCTTTTTTCAGTTCAGCCGCGAGCCGGGCACACGCCGCTGCGCTCACATCGCTTGAACGCCGCCGGCTCGACACTGCGCCCCTATTCGCAAGGAGACTGACCATGAGCATGTTGAATTCGTTACCGGGCCGCGCGCTGGATCTCGCCGGCAGCGTCGGCGACAGCATCCGCCAAGCCGTTCCCGGCAGTGCGATCAAGTGGCTGGAAACCGGCGCCGCACTCGGCACGCTCAAGACCGGCACGCGCATCGCGAGCAAATTCGTGCGTCGCAACCCGGCCATCGCGGTCGCGGCCGCCGCAGGCGCCGGCCTGCTGTGGTACGTCGCGCGTCGTCAGGCGAAAAAAGCACAGGCCAACGGCACCATCGAAGGCAGCGCCACGCGCATCGACGCCAAACGCGCCAGCAGCACCGCGCGCAAGCCTCGTGCACGCAAGACGACCAGCGCGCGCTGATCCGCACGCGTTGATCGGCATGCGAGGCCGCGCGCGCTAGCCGTGTGGCACCTGGTCCATTGCCAGTGACAGCATCGCGGGTATCGCGCCCAGATCGACATTGCCACCCGACAGCACGATTCCCACACGACGCCCGGCGAAATGATCGCGGTTGGCGAACACTGCAGCCAAGGCGGTGGCCGCCGATGGTTCCACCACGATCTTGAGTCGCTCCCAGATCAAACGCATGGCCTGCACGATGCCGGGGTCTTCGACCAGAAGAATCCCGCTGGCGTATTCCCGCAGAATCGCAAGCGTCCTCGGCGCAAGGTGGCCGCGTAGACCATCGCAGATGGTGGTGGCGGTCATGTCGGTGATGCAGCGATTCTGTTGAAGGGATGCATGTGCATCGGCTGCGCCCGCCGGTTCCGCGCCCCAGACAGCAATGTCATCGCGCAGGCCGTGCGCCGCGATGGCCGTTCCCGACAACAACCCGCCGCCGCCGACCGGTGTCAGCACGGCATCCAGTGATTCGCATTCGCGCAGCAGTTCCATCGCTGCGGTGCCTTGCCCGGCAATCACGTCGTTGTTGTCGAAAGGATGGATCAAGGTTGCGCCGGTTTCGACGAGCAGCGCTGCGGCGGCCGCATCGCGCGCACGCATGTTCGGCTCGCAACGGATGATGCGAGCACCATAGCCTTCAATGGCCGCCAGCTTGATCGCCGGCGCACCGTGCGGCACCACGACGCTTGCAGGGATGCCGCGCAAGCGACAGGCCAGCGCGATCGCCGCGCCATGGTTTCCCGAACTCTGCGTGACCACGCCGACATCGGCCTGTGGTTGGCTGAGCGCGAACACCGCATTGCAGGCGCCGCGGAACTTGAAAGCCCCGGTGCGTTGCAGGTTCTCGCATTTGAAGTACAACTCGCAGCCCGCAAGGGCGTCGAGCGATCGGGAACGAAGTACGGGCGTGACGTACGCGTGGGAGGCGATGCGTGCCGCGGCCAGCATCACGCCCGAAAAAGTCGGGCTCGCAAAAGTCGGAAGGTCGTTCATCAGCGCAGCGTAATCGGTGTCCTTGCTGCCGTGCGAGCGATTCAGGCGCCTAAACAAACGAGGGCGCGGATTAAGCAGGGATTCAACCCGTGACGACGATTCTACGAATTGCATCAGGGGGAATCGTCATGAAAATGCGTCTACTGCTTCTGGTTCTGGCCATCGCCGCACTCATCAGTGGCTGCGTCACCTCAGCCGGGTACGGCAGCTCCTATCGCGGGCAGCGCGTGGGTGTCGGCGTGACGTATTCCCAAGGTGCACCTTATGGGTACGGCGCGCGCTCCGGCGGCTATGGTTATTACGGCGGCTACGCCGGCGGCTATGCTCCCGATCCGTATTACAGGGACGGTTACTACCGCGATCCGTATTACAGGGACGGTTACTACCGCCCCGGCTACGGTTACTACGGTCGTGGTGACAGTCGCCCGGGTTATGGCCGCTATCCCTATGGCAACTACCCAGGGAACCCCTACAGCAGGGGCTATCACCCAGGTAGCCACTATTACCCTGGAATCCACCCGGGCAACCGTTATTACGGGCAGCCCTACCCTCGGCCCATCTACCGAGGCCACAACAACTACCCGAGGATCACGCCGCCCCGCATTGGTGGCCGGCCGCCGTGGCGTCACGTTGCGCCGCCGTCGATACCGCGCGTGCAGCCTCCTGTGGTGCCTGGAAATAACCCCGCACCGCTTGTCGAAACGCCGCCCGAGGGAGGCATTGAGCGGGACTTGCGCAGATACAAGGGCAGCGAGATCCCTGTGGATTGACGCTTTTCAGCTGACCACTGCAGTGCGCAGAACGCGACCCCAGTCGGAAAGTGGCGATGAACACGCTTGCGCCTGACCGCCAACAGTCCCAATCTAGTGGTGTCTGACCGGACGCGTCGGTTTAAGACGTAACAAGGCTGTGCCGATCAATGCCGGCGTCCGGCAGGGAATCACGGATCCCCCCTGTTCCGTCCCTGTCGGGCGCCGGCGCCCGGTGCATCGCCCCGATTCCGGCTGCACGGGACCGAAAAAAGAAAAAAAGAAAGGGGCCGAACGTCCCCCGACATTCGGCCCCTTGGCTACCCCGTTGTGCGCTCGACCAGCCCTGTTCCAATTCCGGTCAACGCCGCTTGCGCTTGCCACTTCGGGTGCCATGTCAGATACGCAGGAAGCGTGCCAAACGGATGCAGAGCCAGCCTGCGCCGCCATGAACAACAGGCCGCGCGCGGCGCGCGACAATAGCGGCATGAGCCATCACGATTTCCATCGCTACGACGTCATCGTCATCGGCGGCGGCCACGCCGGCACGGAGGCCGCGCTGGCGTCCGCACGCGCGGGTGCGCGCACACTGCTGCTCACGCACAACATCGAGACTGTCGGCGCGATGAGCTGCAACCCGGCCATCGGCGGCATCGGCAAGGGACATCTGGTCAAGGAGATCGACGCGCTCGGCGGCGCCATGGCGAAAGCCGCCGACCTCGCCGGCATCCAGTGGCGCACCTTGAATGCATCCAAAGGGCCCGCCGTGCGCGCGACGCGCTGCCAGGCCGACCGCGCGCTTTATCGCAGTGCGATCCGCCGCATGGTCGAGGCGCAACCGGATCTCACCGTATTCCAGGCCGCCGTGGATGACCTTGTCTTTGAAAACGGCAATGTGCGCGGTGCGATCACGCAGACCGGGCTGCGATTCGGTGCGACCGCCGTCGTGCTGACCGCCGGCACCTTCCTCGCCGGCAAAATCCATGTCGGCGAAACCCAGTACGCCGCTGGTCGCGCCGGCGATCCGCCCGCGACCGCGCTGGCGGCGAAACTGCGCGATGGCCCCTTCGTGGTCGATCGTTTGAAGACCGGCACGCCACCGCGCATCGACGGCCGCACGCTCGATTACGCCGCAATGGACGAGCAGCCCGGCGACACGCCGATGCCGGTCTTTTCTTACGTGGGCGACGTAACCGATCACCCGCAACAGGTCTCGTGCTGGATCACGCACACCACCGAGCGCACGCACGACATCATCCGCGGCGCGCTGCACCGTTCACCGCTGTACAGCGGCCAGATCGAGGGCGTTGGCCCGCGCTATTGCCCGTCGATCGAGGATAAGGTAGTGCGTTTCGCCGAGAAGGCCTCGCACCAGATCTTCGTCGAGCCCGAAGGACTGGACGTCACCGAGATCTATCCCAACGGCATCTCCACATCGCTGCCGTTCGACGTGGAACTCGATCTGGTGCGCAGCATCCGCGGCTTCGAGCAGGCGCACATCACCCGCCCCGGCTACGCGATCGAATACGACTTCTTCGATCCGCGCGGCTTGAAGA